>NZ_PEAZ01000060.1:0-34086 GCF_002734245.1 Sphingobacterium sp. 1.A.4 | reverse complement strand
CAGAAATGTCAAAATAATCCTTTGAACAATCAATACCTGTTACCATCTTTGTATACCATTTTTGTGGATTACAGCAGCTCTTATCATAACTTATCAATCGTAAAAACAGGCTCCTGGCCTAATGAACTGTCCAAGTTTATGATAGGAATAAGAGAGGGGGATTAACATTGCGAAGGGTCTCTCAAGGACCAATGACGATTAAAAATCTTACTCCCTCTCTCGCTGTATCCTAAATGAAATACAAAATTATATTCTGTTTCTTTAATTCCTATAACTTCCCTACAAACTTACGATGACGCTGAAAGATTGCTTCGTTCCTCGCAATGACGTCAACCTGCAATGACGTATGGCCTCGCAATGACATAAAACCTCCCAAAAGTTAATTAGCTTCAAATAACCTATTCCCAAAAACCTTATTATAATAAGACAAGGTATAAACATCGATCTGATGTGTATAATTCCTTCCTTCTTTTGCCTTTCCGTGCAATTTACTCACTGAATAATACACAATATCATCATTCGAAAAATTATCCAAATCCTTATTACTTGATTTTTTACCATCAATCCAAACCCCATAAACCGAAGGGTTTTTCCAGGCAGAAAACATAGACATATCTGGTGATTTCTTTGTTGGTTTTGTTTCCAATGTAATAAATACACCAGGACTCAAAAACATATTACCTTCCCCAGATCTCGCAGCTCTCTGTTCCTTCGTCATTTTGGAAGCAATATACGCCATCCGTTTTTGATCTATTGTCCCAAAATCCACATTATTCCTATTTTTACCAACAGACAATTCTTTAATCACTTTATCATACTCAGCCAACATGGCTTTACTTGCGCCTTTTTGTGGCACAGTATCCGCACCTTGAAATGTCTTATTCGCAGAAACCATATCTTCCATTTCAGAAATTGTTTCCATTGGAAGACTTCCAGCAGTCTTGTTACTGAACAATAGGGCAGACCCTGCCAGCAACAAGCCAGAGAAAACAAGCATACCTGCTTTGTTCCTCCATTTTTCTTTTTTGTTCATCATGTTTAATCGGGTTTTTAATTGTTTAAAATTTAATTGACTACTCAGAATTGGATTTTTTTCTTGATATTCCAGTCCGATCAAGAGGTATTGATAGGCTTTTAAGGAATTACTTTTATTTAATACCGCTTCATCCGCTAAATATTCATGATTTAATTGTATTGAATTTTTGATCAACCAATTAAAAGGATTCCAATAAGCAAAGATCAAGATGATTTCAGCCAATAACACATCTAAACTATGAACCTGTCTGACATGCGCTAATTCATGATCTAAGACCATTTTCGAAATATCCTTTCCATAATCTTCCTTAGAAACAAATACATACTTGAAAAAGCTGAAAGGATCGTTTTTCCCGTTTAATACAATCAAGGTAAAATCTGATTGCGGAATTCCTTTATTTCTTCTAATCAATCTGTATAATTGAAGGAGGTTTTTGAGAAACCTGATCAATAACAAAACCGATATACCTATCCCAAGGATGACAAGCACAAAAACCCAATCTATCTTTTCCTGCTCAACCAAGTTCGGAGCGGTAAGAATGGAAGGACCAACTGTCCCTTGGGTAATAACTGTATGCTGTATATTAGGAATCTGTTGAAGCAATTCCGGTGCATCCATCACGGAAAAACTTAGGAAAGGAATTACAAAGGGAAATAGGATACAGGCGATGAGGTATATTCTCTTCGCTACATGATAATTCATGTTTTCAAACCATAGTTTATATGGAATATACAAACAGGCAGAGCAAAGCAGATAATTTAAAATATAAGTCATCATGATTTTTTCTTTTCTATTTCCGAATCGATCATTCGTTTCAGTTCTTGCAACTGTTCTTCATTCAGATCACTTGATTTGGTAAAAAAGGAGGCAAATTGCAAAGGAGAATTTCCGAAAAAATCCTTGATCATACTGTTTACCTGTTTCCCAAAATACGCTTCCTTGTCGATCAAAGGATAGTACTGCCGAGAATTTCCCAACATCTTATAACCTACAAATCCTTTCTCCTGCATCCTTTTCAATAAGGTCAATACCGTAGAATTAGATGGGAGAGGAGGTTCGAACTGTTCCATAATTTCTTTCATAAAGGCATTTTCTAGATTCCAGATGATTTCCATTACTTGTTCTTCGGATTTTGAAAGGCTCATATCTACAATTGTTTATGTTACTCTACAAGAGTAGATATTAAAATTAGAATTCCAAACTTTTTATCAAATTTTATTGGCATAGCCAAATCACATAAATATTACAATCTAAGCAATCGATTGATTTGCATAATATGCCCTAAACATCGCTTTCAACCCCTTAAAAACGGGTTTTTATCGAAATCTAATACTTATATTAGGTTCAAACATTATGAATTTTATTATGAATAAAACCTTTTTGACCTTAGCCATTTCCTGTTTGTTGACCGGTTCTGCTTTGGGACAAAGCGCCCAAGATTTTAAGGACGCCTATGAGAACCTATCTATTTTCCAGGATGCCATGGCGACCAAACTTAAGCCAGGCATCAAGAAAAAACAGATTGAACAATTAAAGGATCCAGCTTTAAAACAATTGGCATTGGACCTATTGAATGGAAAAAACGATAACCAATACAAATTGGCAAGTTATAAGGCTTATCTATCCCCAAATGTTCTGGGAAATATGTTGAGCATTGGTGATGGGTATAGTAAATATGAGAATGTTACGGGTGTTTATCTACCAACGGGTAAACATATCGTCATCGTAGATGGCATTGAGGAAGGCAAAGATGTAAAGTTACTGGTTCCCAATTGGATGCGAAAAGCTCCCAACCCGGAAGAACCGACCAAAGATCCGAAAGGGTGGGGAATCGAGAAGAAGGAATTCGAGTTGAAAAATGGTGTCAATATCATCGAATTAAAGGATTTTGGAAGTTTGGCCTACATCAGTTATTTCTCTTATGAACCTGAAAAAGAAAAACCGATCACGATCAATTTCCTTACTGGACAGGTAAACGGATATTTTGATATCAATAAACATAAGGATGCAGATTGGGACCGCATGTTATCCCAAGCGGTATTTCCTATTCTGGATGCCAAAGGAAAGCATATTCAGATTGCTTATCCGGTGGAATCCCTTAAAAAATATGCGGCAGGTAAAGGGGTAGAGCTGATCAGTAATTATGATTCCCTGGTATATCGCCAACACCGGATCATGGGACTGATCAAACACAACCGAGTGCCGGAAAATAAAATCCTGGCTCGGGTAAACTATAACTATTACATGTTCCGTGATGGGGATGGGGTAGCTTATATGGGTGATAAGAAAGGATATGCTATGGGTATGGTGGTTAATCCGGCATCGGTGATCAAAGGGGATCCTTGTTGGGGATTCAGCCATGAAGTAGGGCATGTGCACCAAACCAGACCCATGTTCAATTGGGGAGGCTTAGGTGAAGTGAGTAATAACCTATTTTCCTTATATGTGATGCGTTCCTTCGGAAATAAATCCCGGATATTGGGACAGAACAATTTCAATTTGGCAAAGACCAACATCATCGATAAAAAGATTTCCTTCCTTCAGGATCCCGATGTATTCAATAGATTGGTTCCATTTTGGCAATTGCAGTTGTATTTTGAAGGGGCTGGTAATAATCCTGATTTTTATCCTGATCTTTTTGAGGCTTTCCGCAATCAGAATAAAAACAATACCCCGAACAGGCAGCGAATCCAGGCAAATTGGGGCAGGGCAGGAGCTCCAGTGGAACGTAATCCAGCTGTACATCAACTGAATTTCGTGAAAACAGCCTGTGAAGTTTCCAAAACCGACCTGACCGAATTCTTTGATAAATATGGCTTCTTCTATGTAGGAACTATGGAATATGATGATTATGGAAAATATAATTATAATATGACGCAAGAAATGGTTGATGAATGTAAGAAAGCCATTAAGGCGATGAACTATAAAAAACCCAGTTTAGATATCAGTACGTTAAGCGATAAATTTTAAAATATAAGAATAGCTTGTTTTTTGTCAAGCTATTTTTGTTTAAATTAAAGCCATTAATACCACATTATTTTTAATACCACTTTAATTTAAAGCTGCATGAAATCAGTTTCGCGATTATTTTTTCATTATTTATTATTGCTGTTACCAATCTCCTTATTACCAATTACGTCTTTTGCTGCGAATGGGGATAGCAGTATAGTGGAATATTTCAGGGCTAGGATCAAGGATTATGAAAAATCTGGAGATTATGATTTCCAGAAGGGAAAAAAGCTTCCGATAAACCAGGTTGCTTCAGCTAAAGAAAGGATTTGGGAACTTTGGAAAAATGCAAATACCACTTTTGAGCAGTTACCGATAGTTTCATCGGAAGCCCCAAAAGAGAAATATGATTATCCGATATATTCTTGGAAAATGATTGAAGAGGACCCCATGCCTTTCTATTATTTCAAGAAACAGGAAAAACCTGCGGGAGGTTATCCATTGTTCCTTAATACCCATGGTTCAGGTCCAAAATCTTCGGAGTTCCTCGCTACGTTAAAATGGAGTTTAGTTTATCAGGACGGTCCCTCTGTTTATTTTATTCCCCAAATTCCCAATGAGAAAAGATATCGTTGGTGGTTTAAATCCAAGCAATATGCCTGGGAAAAGTTATTCCGATTGGCAATGATAGATGATACTTTTAACCCGAATAAACTCTATGTAATGGGTATTTCGGAAGGAGGGTATGGAAGTCAGCGATTGGCGGCATTTTATGCGGATTATCTAGCAGGAGCAGGGCCAATGGCAGGAGGGGAGCCTCTAGAGAATGCGCCACCTTTAAATTTTAGGCATATCGCCTTTTCGTTGGAAACAGGCGAAAAGGATACGGGTTTTGGAAGGAATAAACTGACATTAGCGGCTAAGCAGCAGTTCGATAGCTTAAGTAAGGTGTATCCAGGTGATTTTATCCATAAAATCAATCTGCAGCAGGGCAAAGGTCATAGTATTGATTATCGTGTAACCACACCTTGGTTGATAAATTATTCCAGAAAGCCACGTCCAATTGATTATGAATGGATGCTGTTTCCGATGGATGGAAGATATCGTAGAAGCTTTTATAATGTGTTTGTGCGGAAACCGTTGAACATTTCTGAGGAGGATGAATTTGATCGGGCATCATTTAAATTTAGGATAGATAAAAAGGATAATGCCATCTATTTAGAAACAAGTTTGAAGGTTAAAATGAGTGTCAAAAGCAAACCAGTCGATTCGGGAGAAATCAGTATCTATCTAGCGGAGGACATGGTTGATTTGTCTAAAAAGATCAAGGTATATTATCAAGGAAAACTTGTGCAAAATAAAAAATTGCAGCTTTCAGAGGCGAATATTATAGCGAGCTGTGCGATTTTTGCAGATCCAGAAAGATTATTCCCGGCCAGGATTGATTTGAAGTTATAAGCTGTTTCTGATTAAATTTTCTTGTAAATATATTCTTCAATTTCGATTTGTCTGATCGTTGAAAATCCTTTATCTGAACCGATTTTTATAAATCCACAGTTTTCCAGGACCTTTTGTGAGCCTATGTTATCAAATGCAACACGTCCATATAATGGTCTTGTTTTTTCAATGTCAAGGAAATTTTCCAATGCTTTTGAAGCAATTCCTTGTCCCCAAAATTTTCTGTCAATCCAATAGGTGATTTCTGCATCTGATTCGAGGATAAATTTGGAAATGCTTCCTACGATTTCATTGTCGATCAAGATCGTTTGGTTGTTTGTGGAAAGATCTGCTAATATTTTAGTGTATTTATTAAGATATGCGGATTTGTCCGTAGAATCTTTTGACAAAAATGTCGCTAAATGCCGAGCTTCTTGGTCCAGTTGGAATTGAAATAAGGTTTCTAAATCTGAGGATTTGGTTGGTCTTAGTGTTATGTTCTGATAAAAGTTATTCATGGGCATAAATAGTTTTTTAAATAGTTCAATTAAATCCTCTGGACAATTGTCTTTAGGTAAAAATAATACTAATAATCATATTCGTGGATTAGCTTTTATGTTTGGCTTCGAAGTAATAGTATACTGAAAGCATACTGAAAGTAAGTAAAATGTATGCTTTATATATTTATTACTTGCTTTAATCTTGGTTTAAACATGCTTAACGTACGATTCTAACCCCATATCAAACTTATTTTGAAGTGTTAGGTTAGAAGGCAACCTCAGGAAATGGATAATGTACGTTGCAAAGTTTGCTGAAAAAATTTATGGATAAAATTAAATAATTGCCTTAAGTACTAATTTATTATATTCATTAACGTGCATTTAATATTAAGTAAAAGGCTTTTATAGATATTTAAATCGGATCTAATTGCTCTTAAAAATACATCTAAATTTCATTGTTTTGATATTTTAAAGTACACAGATTCCATATAAAAAACTTTGTATTTGGTAGTATTATTACTATCTTTAAGATGTGAAGTTCGATTATTGAATCAAATTATTATTGGCAATAATAATATTGAATTATTTTAAAGTTTATACTTATGAAGTATGATGAACTACACAGATGGATCAAAAAGTGCGGTTGGCATAGAGTAAAGGATGGTAAACATCGAATTTATGAGAAAGATGGCATAAGATATCCAGTTCCTTATCATGGTGGTAAAGATGTCGGTAAGGGTCTTTTGACGAAAATCATAAAAGATCTTGGACTTTATTAGGTCCTGATTCCTATGGTGATTTCTTAAAATTAATAGATATGAAAACTTTAAAAATTATTATTGAACGCGGCGAAGATATGTTTGGAGCGTATGCAGATAGAATTTCAGGTGTGTATGGTGCGGGAGATACAGTTGAAGAGACAAAACAATCCATCCTTGATAGCATTGAACTTCTAAAAGAGTATAATTCTGCAGGAAATATTCCAAGCATTTTAAAAGGTGATTATAATATTGTCTATCATTTCGATGCTGAAAGTTTTCTCAACTATTACAAAGGAATCTTTACCAATGCTGCACTCGAAAAAATAACGGGCATTAATCAGCGTCAGTTACAACATTATTCATCAGGTTTAAAAAAACCACGACAACCCCAGTTAAAAAAAATTGAAGATGGCTTACACAAGCTTGCAAAAGAACTTCAATCAATAGTATTAATTTAAGGCAACTACTAATTATTTAAATTTTACTTATAGTAATCCTATAATTTATATTATGTTAAATAGATTATTACAAAGACTCCCCTTATAGAGAATCCTTGCGTTGTTTTAAAATTTAATATAATAGATTAGGCTGATTGTAAAATCACTGCTGCTACCGTTAAGTTGCTTCTGGGATCTATTAATATACCCCTTGAATTTTCAGGAAAATCCAGTTGGTCATCAAAGATGATATTCTCCGCTGCTTTAATTTTCACTTTGGCAATATCATTCAAACCGATATTTTCTCCAACAATTTTTTCCTGATTGTGCACATCATATTTATACTCAATTTCAGCTACCTTAATTTTGGTCAGTTTACTGTGATTTTGTAAAAGATAGATTTGACCAATTTCCAAAGTTTGATTTTCAAACCAAGCCAAATTCGCCTCTACTATTTTTTCGGATCTTGCTGGAAATGCTGCACTAACTATAAAATCACCCCTGGAAATATCCAATTCATCCTCCAAATGCAAAATTACAGATGCACCATTCTCAGCGATATCTAATGGTTTCTGGTCGAATTCTATGGCTGAAACCCTAGATCGTTGTCCGCTTGGAAGGATTACAACCTCTTCTCCTACCTTTAGCCCCTCTCCTAGCACTTTACCAGCATATCCTCTATAGTCATGTAAATCAGCACTTTGTGGTCTGATTACCCATTGTACAGGAAATCGCCAGCCTTTATTTTCCGAACTATCAATTTCCACATTTTCAAGGTATTCCAATAAGGAAGGTCCTGAATACCAGATCATTTGATTCGATTTTTCAACAATATTATCACCTTTTAAGGCTGATACCGGAATAAAGTCAACATCTTTTAACTCGAGATTTTCGGCTAAACGCAGGTAATCCGTTTTAATATTCTCATATACAGCCAATTCATAATCCATCATATCCATTTTATTGATACAAACCAATACCTTTTTCATCCCTAATAATTTGGCTAAAAATGAATGTCTTTTGGTTTGTTCGATAACCCCTTTCCTCGCATCGATCAAAATAATGATCAGATCAGAATTGGATGCACCGGTTACCATGTTTCGGGTATACTGTATATGCCCGGGCGCGTCGGCTATGATAAACTTCCTGTTTTCCGTTTGGAAATATTTATACGCCACATCGATGGTAATTCCCTGTTCACGTTCTGCCTTTAGCCCATCGGTCAAAATGGCAAGATCTACAGTTCCATCGTCATTTTTTCTATTAGCCCGTTTTATTGCCTCCAATTGGTCATCAAAAATGGAATTCGTATCGTAGAGCAATCTCCCGATTAAGGTGCTTTTTCCATCGTCTACAGATCCAGCTGTAATAAATTTTATAATGTTCATGATGATGCTATACTAAGTTTAAAAATAACCTTGTTTCTTGCGCTCTTCCATCGCGGCTTCGGATACCTTATCGTCCAATCTTGCTCCTCTTTCGCTTACCGTAGAAGCTTTTATTTCTGCGATAATATCATCCAAGGTATTCGCTTCTGAATGTACTGCAGCTGTACAGGTGATATCACCTATCGTCCTGAATCGTACCGATTTATTTTTAATTATATCTTCTTGGTCTAATTGTAGAACAGGATGTGCTGCCATCCATTGCCCATTCCTAAAAACCACCTCTCTTTCGTGACTGAAATAGATGGATGGGATGGCTATTTTTTCCCGTTGAATATAATTCCAAACATCCAATTCGGTCCAATTGGAGATGGGAAATACACGGACATTTTCCCCTTTCTGAATCTTTCCATTGAAGATGTTCCACAGTTCGGGCCTTTGCCTCTTTGGATCCCATTGTCCAAAATCATCCCTAACCGAAAATATCCTTTCCTTTGCCCGAGCTTTTTCCTCATCCCTCCTTGCCCCACCTATACAGGCATCAAATCCATATTGTTCGATGGTATCCAATAGCGTAATGGTTTGCAGCGCGTTTCGGCTAGCGTTTTTACCTTTTGGCTCAATCGCCCTGCCTTGATCTATGCTATCCTGAACAAAGGCAACGATCAATTGCTCACCAATTTCCTTAACCAATTGATCCCTAAAATCTAATGTTTCCTGGAAATTATGTCCTGTATCGATATGCACCAAAGGAAAAGGGAATTTTCCCGGTCGAAAGGCTTTCTTAGCCAAGTGCACCAAAGTGATGGAATCTTTTCCCCCAGAGAATAATAAAGCCGGCTTTTCAAATTGCCCAGCAACTTCTCTTAATATATAAATGGCTTCCGCCTCTAAATGATCTAAATAATCCATGCTTATGTTCTTATTTCGTAATCTGATGTAATCCGCACTCCTTTTTACTTTTATCTTCCCACCACCACCGACCTGCCCTAAAGTCTTCGCCTGGCTGTATAGCTCGTGTACAAGGTTGACATCCAATACTTGGAAATCCTTTGTCATGTAATGGATTATAGGGGATAAAGTTATTCTTTAGTTGAAGTTCCACTTCTGCCAACGTCCAATCAAATAACGGATGTATTTTGATGATTTGATTGGATGAATCCCATTCCACTGGCTCCATTTGATCGCGGTTGTCGGATTGCTCTCGTCGGATTCCCGTGATCCATACCTCATATCCCTGGATAGCCCTTTTTAAGGGTTCAATCTTTCGGATATAACAACATTCCTTTCGATCCTCTATGGATTGATAAAAACTGGAAGGGCCTTTTTTGTTAACAAGTTCTTCTACAGCTGATGTATTTGGATAATATGCCCGGATGGGCATTCGGTAGGTTTCCAAGGTCCGGTTCCATACATAATAGGTCTCTGGAAAAAGCCGACCAGTATCTAAGGTGATCAATTGGGCTTGACTTCTGATGGAAGCCAATAAATGGGTGATCACTTGATCCTCTATACCAAAGGAGGTGGTGAACACAGCCTTGCTCCCAAACTTATTATCCACATAGGATAGAATTCCGATCGCATCAAGCCCTTGAATCTCCTGTTTAATTTCTGCTACCCTGTTCATAATTTGCAATTAATCCTTTGGTATGTTCATTCAACACCTTTATTTTTTCTTTTAGATTGCCTCTAAGCTGATTGCGATAGCTGGATAATAACTCCAGGCTCTCATCAATTTCCTCCGGTAAGATATCCTGAAACAATTCCTTTAATCTTTTGCTGATGGTTGGTGACTTCCCATTGCTGGATATGCCGATCTTTAGGTTGCCTTTTTGAACGACCGAACCCAGGTAAAAATCACATAAAGCCGGTTTGTCTGCCACATTCAATAGAATATGCCTACTCTTGGCCAATTCTCGGACTTGCTCATTGAAAGTTGGGTTATTGCTGGCCAGAATGATGATATGCTTATTCTCCACATCATTATCCTGAAAGGCTCTTTCATGGATGTCCACATTTGGTTTCCCATTTGCGAATTCCCGAAATGCTGGAGAGATCTCCTTTGCTACCACCATGACTTGAGCATGTGGCGAATTGCTTAATATTGCCTGTAATTTCTCCAATCCGACAGGTCCTGCTCCTACTAGCAAAGTCTGTAACTGATCCAATTTCAGGTATATGGGGAATAACTCGTTCATGATGCAACGGTGCTTAAAAGTTCTTTTTTCACCTGTTCAAATTGTTGATGTTTAGCGACTACCTCACCAAGCACGATAATGGCAGGAACGCCTATCTTATTTTCTTCAACGGCTTCTATAATAGAGTCTATTCGTCCTAAAACCACTTTTTCCTTTTCCAAGGAACCATTTTGGATGAGTGCGATCGGCAATTCTCCTTTCCCAGCATCCTGATACAGCTTGACGATTTCCTTAAGCTTTGCAAATCCCATCAATACCACCACGGTTGCATTGGTATTTACGGCAGCAAATAAATCTTCGGAGATCCTCCCATCGGATGTGGAGCCGGTAATCACCCAAAAAGATTCGGCTATTCCTCGATAGGTCAAGGGGATTTCCTGTAGGGCTGTTAAACCTACGGAAGACGATATGCCTGGAACTACAGCGGTTTCAATACCAAAGGTTCTAACGAAATCGAGTTCCTCGCCACCTCTACCGAATACAAAAGGGTCGCCCCCTTTTAAACGAACTACATGCCCATGGGTCGAGGCATAATCGACCATCAATTGATTTATATAATCCTGTGAAGTGGAGAGCCTTTCCGCCCTTTTTCCTACATATATTTTCGTACAGTGCGCTGGTGCTTCTGCTAATAAGCATTCATTGACAAGGGCATCGTAAAGGATAACATCAGCAGACGCTATGGCTTTCATTCCCTTTAACGTAATCAGATCTGGATCGCCTGGCCCTGCTCCAACTAAAGTAACCTTTGCTTTAACTTGTGTCATGTTGTTTGCTGTATATTAATTGTTTACTAATGATTTTAATTCTTCTCTACGGGCTGCCGCTTCCAGATAGAATGCTTGAGCTTGAAGGATATAAGTCGCTGCAAATTCTTTGGACGGTGCATATTTGTTGATCTGTAACACCCGCTTTTCAAATGTGTCAGGCAAGTTGAAGCTTCCATCATTGATATACTGTTGATCAAACTCCTGGATAACGGCCGATTGGGTAGAGACATTGATCCCCCGATCGAGCAACAGGGCTTTGGCAGTCCAAACAAATGCTGAATAGGCATGGTAGATCGCATCGGCGAATTGCTCCTGATTTAAGGCCAACGTGGCCAGGTCCAATTTTTCCTCAGCTTCCAATAAGAGAGTCGCCACCAGGTCGATCATTACTCCGGCACATTCACCAACGCCAATGGCGGTGGCAAATGTCTCTTCGTGGCCCCAATCGAGCATTTCATCGGATGTCAGGTTGCTCAAGTCAGCCAAAGGTTTCAACAAACGGTAGAAATGATCCTTTCCATGCGCATCGTAATAACGGTGGAAATTTTGGTCGTTTCTTTTATTGCTTTTAAAATCATTCAAAAGGAGATCTATTACTTGAAGCACGCGTTTGGTAGGAACTTTGATCACCCGCTCGGCTACCCTGCCTATTCCATCGCCTACCGTTCCGCCCCCAAGCATTACCTGCGCAGCAGGAACAACAGCGCCCCCAGCCTTCACCGAACTGCCATGAAAACCAATATGTGCCAATCCATGTTGTCCACAGCTGTTCATGCAGCCAGAAATCTTGATCTTCAATTCCTGTTCCCGGATGAAATCAGGATGGAACTCATGGATATAGTTTTCCAAGACCCTTGCCATTTCAGTCGAGTTAGAAATGCCTAGGTTACAAGTGTCCGTACCTGGACAGGTAGTGATATCTGCAGTACTGTTATAACCTGCTTTTGCCAGCCCCAAATCATGCAATACATTGAATATATGCGGCAGGGACGATGGTCTTACATATTTGAACAGTAGATTTTGGTCCTGAGTGATCCGGATATCATCTGCAATATGATCCTTCACGCCTTCGATCAGTTTTCTAGCCTTATCGGTGGAGAGGTCTCCTGTTTGCACTTGGACATACACGCCGAAAAAACCACGTTGTTTCTGTTCAAAGGTATTCGTGCTTTTCCACAGGAAGAAAGCTGGTTCATCAAGAGGTTTAACTTCTTTTATTGGATGATTAGGTAATTCTAAAGGCTCCTCTACCCATGTGTCGATGGCTACCTTTTGGTTTTTTATGGCTATTTTTTCCTGTTCGATAAGTGCTAAAACTTCTTCAAAACCAAGTTTTTGAACGAGATACTTGAACCTGGCCTTATTGCGGTTGTTCCTTTCGCCATAACGATCGAATACCCGGAGGGTGGCCTCCATGTAAGGGATGATTTCATCCTCAGGTAGAAATTCAGATACCACTTGACCCAAGATCGGCTGTGCGCCCAATCCGCCTGCCAAAAGGACTTTGAAACCTCTTAATTCTTTACCATTGATTATTTTGATTTTGGGGATGAATCCGAAATCATGGATGTAGGAAAAGGCGGTGTCTTTTTCACTCGAGGAAAAGGATATCTTAAATTTTCGCCCCATTTCTGCACAGATTGGGTTCCGTAGGAAATAGCTGAAGGTTTTATGCGCGTACGGAGATACATCAAATGGTTCAAGCGGATCAATTCCTGCCGTTGCAGAGGCCGTTACGTTTCTGACTGTATTTCCACAAGCTTCTCGCAAGGTCATATCGTCTTCTGCAAGTTTAGCCCATAACTCCGGTGTTCTGTCTAAACTTACATAGTGTATCTGAATATCCTGGCGGGTGGTCAGGTGCAGGTTGTTACTTGCATATTCATCCGAAATATCAGCAATCTTCAATATTTGTTTAAAAGTGACCTTTCCGAATGGTAATTTGATCCGTACCATCTGGACCCCCGCCTGTCTTTGACCGTATACTCCGCGCGCCAGTCTAAGCGATCGGAATTTTTCCTCCGGTACCTCCCCTTTCTGATATGCCCGAATCTTTTGTTCCAACTCAATGATTTCCTTTTCTACAATAGGATTCTCTAATTCTGTTCGAAAACTCTGCATGATATTCCTTTGATGTTTATTAATTGTATAACATTATTACCCTTTCATTATGGAATTTGTAATCTCCGTGGACAAATGTATAAATTATTTTTTTAGATATTATATTAAATCTACCAAATTAGTATATATTTGTAGCGTTATTGATTTTTCGATGGTTTAACTCAGACGGATGAATAGATTTAAAGCCTTGTATTTCATGTTGTTAGTGATGTTTTTAGCGCAAGGTTGTGCTCCAAAAGAATCGGAAAGCTATCATGCAGACAGAGGTTATTCGGGTTCCATTTCCATTTCAGGAGCCTTTGCATTATATCCTTTGGCGGTTTTATGGTCAGAGGATTTTAAGAAGATTCATCCCCATGTACGGTTTAACATCTCGGCAGGCGGAGCGGGAAAAGGTATTGCGGATGTGTTGACCGATATGGTGGATATTGGATTGGTCTCCCGTGACCTTCATCCACAGGAAACAGAGCGCGGAGCCTTTCCTATTATCGTGGCAAAGGATGCTGTTATTGCAACCATCAATAGCCAACATCCCAATATGGAGCTTCTAAAGAAAAGAGGTTTAACGATCAAAGAATTGGAAAATATATTCATCCATGGTTCCTATAAACATTGGAAGGATATTGATTCTAGGATGGTTGATGAGCCAATTTTAGTTTATAGTCGGTCGGATGCTGCTGGAGCAGCAGAAACCTGGGCCAAGTTTTTCAAATCGTCGCAGGAAGACCTGAAAGGAATTGGGATTTTTGGTGATCCTGGTCTAGCGCAAGTGGTGAAAGAAAACAAATTGGCTGTTGGATTCAATAATATCAATTATGTTTTTGATCTACATACAAAGAATACATCGGCTAATATAAGTGCCTTGCCGATAGATATTAATGCAAACGGAAGAATAGATGAACAGGAAGATTTTTATGGGCATCTGGATTCATTGACCAAAGCCATTGGCAACGGTTCTTATCCATCGCCTCCGGCACGAGACCTGATGTTTGTGCTGCAGAAAGGAAAACATTCAAAACTGTTGAAGGAATTTTTTGGATTTATCCTTCAAGCAAAAGAACAAGGATATTTATTAGCACATGGCTATGTGCCGTTAGATAGTGCTACGTTAGGTAGGCAATTAGAAATATTGAATGAATTATAATCTTAAAAGCGTAAGTATTCATGGATAGAAGAATAGTTAAGGATAAATTAGTCAAAAACAGTTCAGCCCTATTATTGGGATTTACGCTCTTGGTAGTAGTGGTGATTTTTATTGGACTTATACTCAAATCGCAACCTTTATTGGAATCTCATCCCCTAGGCGACATTCTTTCTAAGAGTGTTTGGGCGCCCATGAAGGGGAAATTTGGTTTTCTGCCCTTTATATTAGGAACAGTTTGGGTAACACTTATCGCCTTATTGATCGCTGTTCCTTTATGTATTTTGGCTGCTGTTTATTTGGTCGAGTATGCAGAAGACCGATTAAGGAATATGGTGCTGCCCTTGGTCAATGTGCTGGCCGCGATTCCTCCTGTTTTGTATGGCGTTTGGGGAGTCCTCTTTGTCGTGCCAGTAATCAGGGACGTTATAGCCCCATTTTTTGGGCTGCAGATATCTGGCTATTCGGTTTTTGCTGGGGGGATGGTATTAGCGGTGATGATATTCCCAATCATGATGAGCATCATGGTGGAAGTGATACAGACTATTCCTCAAGAACTGAAGGCTGTTTCCCTCTCTTTGGGCGCAACGAAATGGGAAACCATCCAGCATGTCATCCTTAAGAAAGCAAGGCCAGGCATCATTGCCGCCGTTGTATTGGCAATATCCCGTGCTTTTGGAGAAACCATTGCGGTATTGATGGTTTGTGGGAACATTCCAAAAGTTCCGAACAGTTTATTCGACACTGGTTATCCGATTCCTGCACTTATTGCCAATAATTTTGGAGAGATGATGTCTATCCCGCTTTACGATGCTGCATTAATGTTTGCAGCCCTGTTACTTTTCATCATCATTTTTGGGTTCAACCTCATTTCCAGGTTGATATTAAATAAATTAGAAGCTCCACATTAATTATGGCTGATATTTCGAAAAGACTTCAAAAAGAAAGGATTGCCAAATTGCTTATGCAGATTGCTGGCATGGTGATCACAGGATCCTTATTTCTGATCTTAGGGACGATCCTGTACAAGGGTTTGCCGCATTTGACCTGGGAGATGATTTCTCAAACACCTAAGGGAGGATTTTACCTGGGAAAATCTGGGGGTGTATTGAATGCGATTATCGGTTCATTATACCTGGCTGGATTATCTACACTATTGGCAACTTTGATCGGGATTCCCATAGCGATATACCTCCATGTGTATGTGCGACAAGGCACAGCCATCTCCAGGCTTTCCAAATTGCTCTTTGATGTATTATTTGGTATACCTTCCATCGTATATGGAGCAATTGCTTTTAGCATTATGGTTTTCTTTGGGATCAGGGCTTCCCTTCTTGGTGGAGTGATCACCATAACCTTATTGACCATTCCAATTGTGGTAAGAACATTGGACGAGCTTTTGCGTACCATCCCTCAGGACCTGAAGCATGTGACAGCATCTTTGGGAGCTACCCGCTGGGAATCGGCCAAGGTGATGCTCAAATACATCAGACCTGGATTGTTCACGGCTTTATTATTGGCATTTGGTCGCGCTATTGGCGATGTGGCCGGCGTGATGTTGACCACCGGCTATTCCGATAATATACCCAAATACTTAGATGAGCCAACAGCCACGCTGCCCTTGGCGATATTCTTCCAACTGAGCAGCCCTATCCCAGAGGTGCAAGGTCGGGCTTATGCCTCCGCGTTGATCCTTACATTTTTAATTTTAATTATTGTGCTATGTACTCATTTCCTATCCTCCAAGCAGAAGAAACACCAAACATAATCAGCCTGAAACAACCCCATATACAGATCAAGGATCTGCATGTTGTGGTGGAAGGGCAAGAAATACTGAAAAACATCAACCTGAGTATCCCCAATAACTCGGTGACTTCGATCATAGGGCCTTCTGGATGTGGTAAGACCACCTTATTGAAAACCTTGAACAGACTGCTGGATGATAGTAAGGATGTGGAGATCAGTGGTTCCGTTTTGGTCAATGGAGAGGATATATATGCCAAGAATGCGGAAGTGACACATATCCGTAAAAAGATGGGTTTGCTATCGCAGAAACCTTTTCCGCTTCCAATGTCGATATTTGAGAATATTGCTTATGGTCCCAAGATCCATGGCGAAAGGGATAAAGGTAAGCTTAAAGCTATCGTAGAGCAGCAATTGCGGAATGTAGGACTTTGGGAAGAGGTGAAAGACCGTTTGGATTCTTCGGCGACAAGGCTTTCTATTGGGCAGCAGCAAAGGCTGTGTTTGGCTAGAGGATTGGCGGTTGAGCCAGAGATCATCCTGGGCGATGAATCTACTTCAGCACTGGATCCTATTTCCACTCAGATCATTGAAAACCTGCTGATGGATCTTAAACAGCGGTATACAATTGTTCTGGTGACCCATATCCTTCGACAAGCCCGAAGGGTTTCGGATTATATCCTGTTTTTATATCAAGGAGAAGTAATTGAGTTCGGTAAAACCGAAGAATTACTTCTCCATCCTAAACATGAAATCACCAAACAGTATGTGAAAGGATTTATTTCATGAGTATGTTTTCGTTAAGTCCTTGTTTCGCCTTCTGGACCTTCCTCAATGGTTTCGGCAATTTCTGCTACACCATCCGGGTCAGTATCCATTCGGAATGGAGCAGCTTCATCAAATTCACCTTCCCATTTGGCAACAACAACAGTAGCCAAACAGTTACCAATTACGTTGACC
Organism: Sphingobacterium sp. 1.A.4; assembly: GCF_002734245.1. Lineage (NCBI taxonomy): Bacteria > Pseudomonadati > Bacteroidota > Sphingobacteriia > Sphingobacteriales > Sphingobacteriaceae > Sphingobacterium > Sphingobacterium sp. 1.A.4. The sequence continues at coordinate 16,648 of NZ_PEAZ01000060.1, read as the reverse complement.
GATGTTCTGGCCATATCCATTAATTCATCAATACCCAAAATGGCTGCAATAACAAATACCGGTAGACCGAATTGATCTGCCGTAGCGATCAAGATGATCAGGGACGCTCTAGGGACGGCCGCAACACCTTTGGAAGTGATCATCAAGGTGAAGGCGATCATCAATTGTTGTCCAAATGATAAATCGATCCCCGCTGCTTGAGCCACAAAAATAGAAGCTAAAGAGAGGTATAAGGATGTTCCATCCAGGTTAAAGCTATACCCCGTAGGAATTACGAAAGAAACGATCTTTCTTGGCACCCCGAATTTCTCCATCGCGCTCATCGCCTTTGGTAAGGCAGCATCCGAACTTGTGGTAGCAAAAGCGATGGAAACCGGCTCTTTGATGGCATTTACAAATTGTTTGATCGGTACCTTGAGATATAAGGCCACGGGTAACAAAATGATAAGCAGGAAAAATATTAAAGCTAAATAAAGGGTCGCCAAGAGCATGAAAAGGTTTTTGAGGATATCCACCCCGAGATGTCCAACGGTATAGGCCATTGCTGCACCAACCCCAATTGGTGCAAATAGCATGACCAAATTGGTGAACTTAAACATCGCTTCGGAGAGACTTTCTGCAAAGTCGACAAAAGGTTTTCGTTTCTTCTCTTCCACCATGGCCAATCCGATACCGAAAATAACGGCGAAAACAACAATTTGTAGGACCTTATTCTCATAAACCGACTTTACGATGTTTTCAGGAAAGGTATCCCTGAAGAAGGAAGTGAATTTATAGAGGCCATGAGCACTCTCGTCGATATGGCTTAAGGCTACTTTATCGCCTTCAGACATACCGGAGGTCTGAGGTAGCTCCTCATGTGGCATATGTTCAATGTCGATACCGACACCAGCCTTGGTAAGATTGATCGCCGCCAAGCCAATAAAAATAGCACAGGTTGTGGCACAGAAGAAATATAGCATGGACTTCCAAGCCATACGACCAACTTGTTTTAAGTCGGAATGTCCCGCAATACCAAAAACTAACGTAGCAAACAAGATTGGACCTACAATGGTCTTCACCAGTTTGATAAAGCCTTGGCTTAAGGGTTGAAGCGCTTTAGCAACATTTGGGAAATCTAATCCGACAAAAATACCAAGGACCATACAGGTTAAGATCCAGGTGGTTAATCCCTTACGGACAATTGCGTTTAGAATCAATACAGCAGCTGTAATCCATCTGACGAGCATCATAACACTTGCTGGAACGGCTACGATGTTAAATTCGTATAATAAGGTAATAATTGAAGCTAATGCTATGGTAACTAGCATTAAATATCCCGTTGCTTTTTTTGACATGCGGTTTATGGGGGTTACTTTTGTTAAAATTTTGTTTTAAAGACGAACAAAAATAAAAAAATTGGTGGGCATACCAAATTTCGAAGCCTTTTATTCCCGATTATAGGGATTTAAACCAACGGAAAAGTTCTTCCTTGAAAGTTTCCCCTACAGGAAAGTAATCCCCATTATGATGTTGGACTTGATGGGCATCAATTGCCTTGATTTTTTTCTTCGGCAAAATAATAGATCGGTGGATTCGGATGAATTCTTCTGCCGGCAAGCGGTTCATCATTTCTTTCATCGTTTCTAAGGTCATCAACTTTTGTCCTTCAAAATGGATGATCAAGTAATCTTTTAACCCTTCTATGTAGTCAATTTTGGATAGTTCGATCCGATGGTCCTTTCTGTCAGCTCTGACTTGGATATATGCTTTGGATTGAATTGTTTTAGGCGTTTTCCAATCGAGGTGCTTATCAATCGCCTGATTAAACCGCTGCTGGGAAATGGGTTTTAATAAATAATCTATCACCGTAAAAGCATAGCTCTGAAGTGCAAATTCTGCATAAGCGGAACTGATGATGAAATCATAATCCTTTCCCAATAATTTCATGATATCCAAGCCATTAATGGCAGGCATCTGAATATCCAGTATAATTAAGGGGTGGAATTGTCCATGATGAGGATCGGGATTTTGTTTTAGTAGAGAAAGTGCATGGGTAATATCATCACCAGCGTATAAAAGATTTAGTTCAGGTCGTTTTTCAGCATAATCAGCAAGAAGCTTATATGCCATTGGTTCATCATCTAAAATAATACATGGAATCGGTTTCATCATCTGAATGTTATTGTTAGTGTAGCCTCAAATTCTCCATTTGTGATGGTTTCAATCAAATGGTATTGATTAGGATAGTAATGGTCTAACCGTTTCTTTAAATTTTGAATGCCGATTCCTTTTTGCTGATCTTTGCCCCCATCTTTTATTTTATTTTTTACTTTATATAGTAAGCTTTTATCATCAGTAAATAAGCTTATTACTAAAGGATTTGTGTTTGTGATTTCTCCGTGCTTAAAGGCGTTTTCAATAAACGTGATCAATGTGAAGGTTGGTAGTTTAATTTGCTTATTGTTCAATTCTACTTGCAGGTCTATGCAATCTTCAGAGGAGATTCTTAGGGTCTCCAGACTGATAAAGGAGTGTATATAATGGAGCTCCTCCTCGATGTCCATCCATTCCTTATCGCTGTTATAGGTATTATATCGCATTAGTTTCCCGAGCTCTTCAATGGCAGGCAAGGATTTTTCGGATTTGAAATAAACTAAGGAGTAGATATTGTTGAGACTGTTGAAGATGAAATGGGGATTTAGCTGTGATCGCAGGAATTTAATCTCCGTATTTTTATTCTCTTCAATCAAATTGGATTGTTTGGAAATTAATCGGATGGTATAAAGAATCAACCAAAGCGCTGTACTTAAAATGATAGGCTGGAATGCATAATAGAGATTATCGATAGCATAAAAACCAAAGGTGGTGTTTGGATGATAATTCCTCATCCCAGCAAAAATCGGCATAAGGATTTCTTCAAGTAGATATCTACTGGTCATGAAGTAGATAATACCAACAAATATAGTCGCTATAATTTTCCATGCCCTCCACATTCGGAATGCCCACGGAAGGCCGATGAGGTAGTGGAGATAAAATGTGGAGGAAAACACCAAAAAGTAAGTGGTTAGGAATAACCCAACCGACTTGAGTTCAATTCCATCTCCAGTCCATTTCAGGAGACTGAAATATGCCCATATCAACCAAAAAAGGATATTGATAACAATTTCCTTTCTTAAAGTAATGCTTGGATGGTATTTATTCTTTTGATTTATCAAGTTGTTTTGCTCTTTCTTTATGGATGGCTTTTGAGTTCATAAAGATAGCTATTCAATATTTCATAAAATATCCGCTTGGTCGATTTTTCTAGGGGGTTTGTCGATATAAATTGTATAAGCTTGAGGTTTGTATTAAAATTGAATCATTAATCCATTACAAATGAAAAAATACTTATTAATTATCTTGCTATTAACTGTCCAGCAATTGGTTCATGCCCAATTGGTTCCATTCCAAACAAAATTTGAGAAAACCATTCCGGTTTTAAATGTCGCCACTTTTCATATGGGCCATACCAGTGACGCTACTCGGACAGCTTTCAACCCGAAGGATCCTGAACGTGTGAAAGAAGTACATGCTTTGGCTAAACGCTTTGCTGCCTTTAAACCAACTGTTTTAGTGTTAGAAAATGTTCCATCGCGAACGGAGGCTTTGCAGGCAATGTATGATGCGTACTTGAAAAACCCCCAAATGACATTCGAGCATCCTAGTGAAATTGAATTATTAGCGTTTGAGGTCGGAAGATTGGCCGGTGTTAAAAAAGTCTATGGTATAGATTATAAAAAGGGATATAATTACAGGATATATGGGGAATTAGAAAAGAAAGCGGATTCCATCACCTATAATGCCTACTGGAAATTGGTGGAAAAGAACACCAAGAATTATATGGAGAAATTGAATAGGGAACCTACGGTTATGGATCATTTTCAAATGAACAATTCGAAGGTTTATCTTGATTTTTTAATGAATGTGAATGCTGATATGCTATTGTATGCATCAAGCCCAGAAGGAAATGAAGGGGCTTTCGAAGCGGCTAAATTTTATGAACGGAACCTGATCATGTTTTCTAATTTAAATAAGATTCCCTTGTCAGCTGATGATCGCGTGTTTTTGTTGATGGGTGGTACCCATTCTGCTTTTTTCAGACAATGGTTGGAGCGATCTCCAAAATATCATGAAGTAGAAGTTCTTCCTTATCTAAAATAAAAAAAGAGCTGTTATTTTATTAACAGCTCTTTTTTTATTTTATAAGCTAGCTTATTCAGCGTGTAACCAGGCTTTCTTAGCTAATAATTCTTCTTCTGTTTCTACGACTTCTTCGTCTTCTACACAACAATCAACCGGACATACTGCTGCACATTGAGGTTCATCGTGAAAACCTTTACACTCTGTACACTTATCTGAAACAATATAATATACTTCATTAGAAATAGCATCTTGCGACTCGTTAGCATCGATTGTAACACCATCTCCAAAATCAATAACTCCGTCTAAAGCTGTTCCATCAGAAAACTTCCATGAAACCCCTGCATCATAAATTGCGTTGTTCGGGCATTCTGGTTCGCATGCTCCACAATTTATACATTCATCTGTAATTTTAATTGCCATTTATGTCCTTACAATAAAATAATAAACTAATTTTGTGTCTTCAAAGGTACTACTTCAGCTACTTACTTTGAACAAAAAGTATATAACATTGGTAGTTATTTACAAACTAATGGCAAATATACGGCAAAATAATAACAGAATAATTCTAAATAATAAGATTTTGACATTAAAACAAAGAATCCAAGCATTTGTACAACTAGGTGATTATCTTCTTTCCAGTGATTTTGAAAACTCCCCTTTCCTCTTTTCAGTAGCTAACAGGAACCCTTGGTATAGCAAAGAAAATGTCTTGAAACAGGCTAAGGCTATCGGACAGAATCTGACCGAGGAAAAATTGACAGCCTGGCTGCAAGGATTTCCAGATCAAGAGAACGATAAGGTAGTGGGGTTGGTTTTGGCTGGAAATTTACCGCTAGTGGGTTTCCATGATATCTTATCTGTGCTGATCACAGGTTTTAAAGCAGAAATCAAAACTTCTTCGGAAGATGCAGGTATTACGAAAGCAGTTTTGGATATCTTGGTTGCTATCGAACCGGATTTCTCCAATCGTTTTCAATTGGTAGAGCGTTTGGAAAACTATGACCTGATCATTGCTACTGGAAGTAACAACTCTTCTCGTTATTTTGAACATTATTTTGGTAAAAAACCACATATCATCCGTAAGAACAGGAATTCTGTTGCGGTGATTACGGGTCAGGAGACTAAAGAACAACTGAACCAGCTTGGAAATGATATCTTTGATTATTTTGGTTTGGGATGTCGATCGGTTTCCAAGATCTTTATTCCCGAGGATTATGATATTGCTCGATTATATGAATCGCTGGAGAGCTTCTCCCCGATTAAAGATCATTTTAAGTACAACAATAACTATGATTTCAATAAATCCATCTACCTGATCAATCTTAACGAACATTTTGATAACGGGTTTTTATTGATCAAGGAAGATGAGGCTATGGCCTCTCCCCTGGCCGTTATACATTATGAACGCTATAAAGAGTTGAAGGAAGTGGAATCCTTTATCCAAAATCACTTAGAAGAAATTCAGTGTGTGACTGCAGAAACAGACTTAAAAGTTGATGCTGCGGTATTCCCATTTGGAGCAAGCCAACACCCTGCCTTGGATGATTATGCTGACGGCGTGGATACCTTAGCTTTTTTGAAAGCAAACCAATAAATTGGTTTTTGTGGCGTTATATGGTTATGAATTCATAAAAAATTATATTTTTGTTCGATTATGTATGTTATTAAGGTAAAAGGAGTAGCAAAAATTCCGGATTATGTTCAGTTACGAGATGATGCATTTACCCTTCTTGCCTATTTCCGCGTGGATCGACCTGATAAATCATTAGATAAAATAGGCCTTGGTGATAAAGCAGAATACATCATGGAGATCGTTCGGGAACTGCCGTTTGGCCAAATAAAGAAAATAGACGTATAAGCAATATGAAAGAAACAAATACGGTTATCAAATTAAAGAATGTCGAGATCTATCAGCAGAAACACCTGGTATTATCCAATGTGAATTTGGATATTGCCCAAGGTGAATTTCTGTATCTGATCGGTCAATCGGGATCAGGAAAGAGTAGTTTGTTGAAGATAATCTATGGCGACCTCTACATCGCTAGCGGTGAAGGTATGGTAGCAGGTTTTGATTTAAGAAAACTTCATGAAAATGATGTTCCATATTTACGTCGAAAATTAGGGATTGTATTCCAGGATTTCCATTTGTTGAATGATAGAACCGTTGAAAAAAACCTTGAATTTGCTTTGAGAGCAACAGGTTGGAAAGAAAAAGGTCTGATTGAAAACAGGATTTTGGATGTGTTGGAAAAAGTAGGATTGCGATCAAAACTTAAGAAGATGCCGCATGAGCTTTCCGGTGGTGAGCAGCAACGTGTGGTTATTGCACGCGCACTTCTGAACAACCCAGAAATCATTCTAGCCGATGAGCCGACGGGTAACTTAGACCCATCAACCTCCGAAGAGATCGTTCTATTGTTAAGAGACATCGCCTCTTCCGGAACTGCGGTTTTGATGGCTACCCATGATTACCAGATCATAAGAAATATGCCTGCAAGAATCCTTCGTACCGCGGATGGTTCTTTGCATGACAATGTATCGATATAAAGGCTGACAGGCCATTTCAAATCCGACATTATTGCCAGTAAAAACCAGTTTTTACTGACAGCATGTCGGATTTTTTGCGTTGGCAACATAATTGTTGACACGCCTACTAATACGTTAAAATAAGCTGATGATGAACGAAAATGAAAATATTCAAGACCAAGAATTGAATCAATTCGAGGAGAACGTGGAGAATACAGGAGCTGAAGCTGAAGACCTGAACCAAAAATTAGCCGAGTCCAATGATCGTTATGCACGATTGGTGGCTGAATTTGACAACTACAAAAAACGTACTTCCAAAGAGAAAATAGAGCTCATGCAGTCTGCCGGAAAGGATGTAATCATCAAATTGCTTCCTGTGATGGATGATTTTGATAGAGCGCTAAACCATATGAAAAATGTTTCCGACGAAGATCCTATCAAACAAGGCGTTGAATTGGTGAATACGAAATTCCGTAAAACCATGGAACAACTGGGTGTGAAGGAAATGGATGTCATCGGACAACCGTTTGATCCTGAATATCAAGAGGCGATCACCATGATCCCTGCACCTACTCCTGATCTGAAGGATAAAGTAATCGATGTAACAGAAAAAGGTTATCTATTGAACGATAATGTTATTCGTTTTGCAAAGGTAGTAATAGGACAATAAGAATAAAACAATGTCAAAAAGAGATTATTATGATGTGCTTGGTGTCCAACGGACTGCTGAAGTAACAGAAATAAAAACGGCATATCGTAAGCTTGCCATCAAATATCATCCGGATAAAAACCCGGGTGATCAAGAAGCCGAAGATAAATTTAAGGAAGCAGCCGAAGCCTATGAGGTTTTGAGTAATGCAGAAAAACGCAGACGTTATGACCAATTCGGTCATGCAGGAAACTCTGCTTCTGGTTATGGTGCTGGCGGCATGAATATGGATGACATTTTCAGCCAATTCGGTGATATATTTGGTGGAGGAAATCCATTTGAAAGTTTCTTTGGTGGCGGCGGAGGCACGCGTGGTGGCCGTCGGGTTCAACGGGGAACAAATTTACGTATCAAAGTAAAGTTGACCTTAGAAGAGATTGCCAAAGGGGTTGAGAAAAAAGTTAAAGTTAATAAACAGGTAGTTTGTCATACCTGTACAGGAACTGGTGCAAAGGACAAAAGTTCTTACCACACCTGTAATACCTGTGGTGGTAGTGGTTCGGTAAGAAGAGTGACCAATACGATTCTGGGACAAATGCAGACTACAAGTACTTGTCCGACCTGTAATGGCGAAGGGGTGGAGATCACAGCAAAATGTACCACCTGTAAGGGTGAAGGATTAGAACGCGGTGAAGAAACCATTGCTATCAATATTCCTGCAGGTGTTAGCGAGGGAATGCAATTGTCGATGAGTGGGAAAGGAAATGCTGCTCCTCGAGGTGGTATTCCTGGAGATTTGATCATTCTGATTGAAGAAGTACCACATGAGACCCTAAAAAGAGATGGTATCAATGTGATCTATGATCTGTATATCAATTTCGCTGATGCAGCTTTAGGAACTAGTGTGGAGATCCCAACGATCGATGGTAAAGCCAAGATCAAAATCGATGCTGGAACGCAGGGAGGAAAGATATTACGTTTAAAAGGAAAAGGTCTTCCTGAAGTGAATTCTTACCATAAAGGAGACCAATTGGTGTATGTGAATGTATGGACACCAAAAACCGTGAATAAAGAGGAAAAGGAATTATTGGAGAAATTGAAGAATTCTGCGAATTTCAAACCTCAACCAGGAAAAAGCGAAAAATCATTCTTTGAGCGAATCAAGGAATATTTCGAATAACATTTTGTTTATTTTATCCTTGTTGGTCATGGCCAATTAAGAAGAAAGGTGATAAATAATTTATCACCTTTTTTATTTTAATGGCTTCCTCGTTATTACGAGGAGATATTTTTTGTCATTGCGGGCTGTGGCCTTCAGTCAAAGGTAGGTGGTACTTTCGTCATTGCGAGGAGGTACGAGGAAGCAATCTTCCCACTTGTCATCCTAAGAGAAGTCTCCCTGTCATCCTGAGCGAAGTCTCCCTATCATCCTGAGCAAAATCTCCTTGTCATCCTGAGCGAAGTCGAAGGATCTGTAAACTTCTATTCGAACAGATCCTTCGACTGCGCTCAGGATGACAGAGAAGTTTACCAAGCCTTCTTTCTCAATCTCAGTCTTTCAACCTACAAAATAGCTTCCCTAATCCTAATCAACTGTGTCAACAGGTCCTCCAACCTATCCAAATGCAACATATTCGCACCATCAGATTTCGCATTTGCTGGATCAGGATGGGTCTCAATAAAAAGCCCATCAGCACCAACCGCAATTGCTGCTTTCGCAATCGTTCCGATCAGTTCAGGCTTCCCTCCTGTTACTCCAGAAGTCTGGTTAGGCTGTTGCAAGGAGTGCGTACAGTCCATTACCGTCGGAACCCCAAAAGATTGCATCACAGGCAATCCGCGGTAATCCACGATCAGGTCTTGGTATCCAAAAGTATTCCCACGATCTGTCAGGAACACCTTATCATTTCCGGAATCCTTCACCTTATCAACGGCAAATTTCATAGATTCCGCCGAAAGGAATTGTCCTTTTTTAATGTTCACCACTTTTCCGGTCTCTGCTGCTGCCACCAATAATTCTGTTTGACGGCAAAGGAAAGCAGGGATCTGCAATACATCCACATAAGCAGCAGCCATCGCCGCTTCGTGGCTTTCATGAATGTCAGTAACCGTAGGAACACCAAAAGTCTTTCCTACTTTCTCCAAGATCTTCAAGGCCTTCTCATCGCCAATCCCGGTGAAGGAATCCACTCTAGAGCGGTTCGCTTTACGGTAAGAACCCTTGAAAATGTAAGGAATATTCAATTTATCCGTAATCGTAACGATTCGTTCGGCGATACGTAGGGCAATTTCTTCCCCTTCGATCGCACATGGTCCTGCCATCAGAAAAAAGGCAGTAGAATTACCATTCTTAATGGATGGTAAATAGGTATTGATCATATTATATTATTAATTTCCGAGTTCAGACATAAATTTAATGCGCATCAGCTGTATATCCTCAAAGGAATAATCCGCTTCGCCCAATTCATCCAATGCAGCATCGATGCTATCATTCTCTGCCGCTTTAAAATAATCGTAGACCTCATCCTGACGATCCTGGTCGATCATTTCATCGACAAAATAGCCGATATTCAGTTTAGTTCCTGAATTAACGATCGATTCCACCTCTTTCAACATATCCTCATAGGATATTCCTTTTGAAGAGGCGATATCCTCCAAACTGATCTTTCTATCGATATTCTGGATGATGGACACTTTAAGCGCTGATTTATTTGCGGTGCTCTTGATCACTAGATCCTGTGGACGATCAATATCATTATCTTCCACATATTGCTTGATCAACTCCAGGAACGGCCCTCCAAATTTCATGGCCTTACCCGATCCAACACCTTGGATCTTTTTAAGTTCTTCCTGTGTTATTGGGTAATGAGTACACATTTCATCCAATGATGGGTCTTGGAAGATCACAAAAGGAGGCAATGAACGTTGTTTTGCCAATTTCTTGCGAAGTTCCTTCAGCATTTTTAACAGTTCGGCATCCAATGCGCCTGAATGGCCAGAAGGTTCATCCGAATTATCTTTTTTCGCAGCTTCCATTGGTCTGTTCAAGATAAATTTGATGCCGTAAGGATTGGAAATATAACGCTTCCCTCCTTCTGTCAATTGAAGCAGCCCATAATGGTCAATATCTTTCTTGATAAAGTCTGCCAATTCTGCCTGACGGATTAAGGAATTCCAATAATTGACGCCAAGCTCCTTGCCCGATCCGAACAACGGATGGGTGTCGTGCTTATAGGAAGAAATAGGTTGGTTGTTTTGGCCGATCATCACGTTGATCACATGCTGATCGTCAAATTTATCCCCTTCCTCCTTTATGAAATTAAGGACCTTCAGTAAATGTTCTTCCGCATCAAAATATGTTTTCTGAGAGCGGCAGTTATCACACATATTGTTACAACCGGTTTCATCAAACTTTTCCCCAAAATAATGAAGGATCTGTTTTCTACGACAAACGGCAGATTCTGAATAATCGATAACTTCCTTAAGAATTTGTGTGCCGATCTCTTTTTCAGATACCGGTTTATCTTTCATGAATTTGGTCAGCTTCTCCACATCTTTTTCCGAGTAGAACGCCAAGCAAAAACCTTCACCTCCATCCCGGCCAGCCCTCCCAGTTTCCTGGTAATAGCCTTCCATGGATTTTGGAATATCATGGTGGATTACATAACGTACATCCGGTTTATCGATCCCCATACCGAAGGCAATTGTAGCAACAATGACTTCAATTTCCTCCATCAGGAATTTATCCTGCGTTTCTGCACGGGTCTTCGCATCCAATCCAGCATGGTATGGTAAGGCTTTGATGCCATTGATGTTCAACACTTCAGCTATCTCTTCCACCTTCTTACGGCTCAAGCAATATACGATTCCCGCTTTACCTGTATTGTTTTTGATGAAACGCACAATCTCTTTGATCACGTCCTGTTTAGGCCGCACTTCATAGTAAAGATTGGTCCGGTTGAAGGATGATTTAAAAAGCGTGGCATTGGTCATCTGTAGGTTCTTACGGATGTCGGATTGCACCTTAGGAGTCGCCGTAGCTGTTAGGGCAATGATTGGGATGCCCGAACCAATCTCATTGATCACTTGACGGATCTTTCGGTATTCTGGTCTGAAATCGTGTCCCCATTCCGATATACAGTGGGCTTCATCCACAGCAACAAAAGAAACCGTAATGGTTTTCAGAAAATTTACATTTTCTTCTTTTGCTAAGGATTCAGGCGCAACATATAACAATTTTGTTTTCCCGTCGGTAACATCCTGTTTCACACGTTGGATCTCACTCTTGGTGAGGGAAGAATTTAGAAAATGGGCAATACTTTCCCTTCCGCCGAAAGCACGTAATTGATCCACTTGGTTTTTCATCAAAGCGATCAACGGCGAGATGACAATGGCAGTACCATTGCTCATCATGGCAGGAAGCTGGTAACAGATGGATTTTCCACCACCGGTTGGCATGATAACAAAGGTGTCTTTTTTGTTGAGGACATTGGTTATAATAGCCTCTTGGTCACCCTTAAAAGTATCGAACCCAAAAAAATCTTGAAGATTATCGAATAATGATTTTTCTATTTCCATTGACAAGGCAAATAAATAGATGTGTTTAGCGATTAAGAAAACGTCACAATTATTGTATTTTTGCAACGAACTGTTCTAATTATATTAAATAAAATTACGCAAATAATACGTGAAAAACAACATAGATATTAAAATGCTTGCAAAGGAAACTTTTGAATTAGAAGCTTCCAATGTTTTGGCATTATCGGAAAAAATCGACGAGGACTTTGTGCAGGTTGTCGAAGCCATTTTGGGCTTAAACGGCAGGGTAATTATCACAGGTATCGGCAAGAGCGCTATCATTGCGCAAAAAATCGTAGCGACCTTAAACTCAACAGGTACGCCCTCCATTTTTATGCATGCGGCAGATGCCATTCATGGTGATCTGGGTATCATCCAAGCGAATGACCTGATCATTGCCATTTCCAAAAGTGGAAACACGCCTGAGATTAAAGTGTTGATTCCTTTTCTTAAACAAACAGGAAATACATTAGTGGCTATTGTTGGAAACCGTCAATCCTATTTGGCAGATCAGGCGGATTATATTTTGGATACGACCATTACCCGTGAGGCCTGTCCAAATAACCTTGCTCCTACTACCAGTACCACTGTGCAATTGGCGATGGGCGATGCCTTAGCAGTTTGCCTTCAGACCATGCGTCAGTTCTCCGATCAGGATTTTGCGAAGTATCATCCAGGAGGAGCTTTAGGAAAGCAATTGTACCTAAAAGTGGGTGATCTATCCGATAATAATGGACTTCCGCATGTGGAGCCTGAAACCGACATCCGGACTGTTTTGATTTCCATCACTAAATTCCGCCTTGGCGCTACTGTTGTGGAGCAAGGGGATGAAATTCTTGGAATTATTACGGATGGGGATATTCGTAGGATGTTGGAGAAACATGAGGATGTTTCTGGTTTGAAAGCGATGGATATAATGTCCAAAGGACCTAAAACCATTGAGAAATCAGAATTGGCGGTTAATGCGTTGCATACTATGAGGCAGAATAGTATATCGCAATTGGTTGTGGTGGATCAAGGGAAATATGCTGGGATTGTGCATATTCAGGATATTCTTAAGGAGGGGATTATATAGTTTGTAGATGATAGAGGTTAGATGATAGATGATAGACTTTGCCGTCATTGCGAGGAGGTACGACGAAGCAATCTTTGGACTGTGTCATCCTGAGGAGCGTCGAAGGATCTTTTCGGGTACCAAATGTAGATGCTTCGACTTCGCTCAGCATGACAAGAAGGACGATTGCTTCGTTCCTCGCAATGACGTAGGGTCTATTATGTAATATCTATCATCTATTATCTAATATCTATCATCTAATATCTAAAATTGTAAAAATCTTGTTGAATTAAACCAATTACTTTAGAATAAATCAAATAGTTTATAAAATTGGTCTTACATTTGATTGAGTAAACACAATAACTAAATAACAGAAACAAATGAAAAAAATAGCGAGTATAGGTGCGGTGCTGATTGCGTTTATCAGTTTAACAGCGATGACGTTGTTGACACCCGAATTTAAGTTCGAGAAGGAAACGCATGATTTTGGAAAGATTCCACAAAATAAGGATGCTTCTTTCGAATTTAAATTTACCAATGCTGGTAGCGATGTGATTATTGTGAACGATGTTGTTCCTACCTGTGGGTGTTCTGTTGCTGAGTTTACCAAAACTCCAGTAGCAAAAGGTGAGTCGGGAACTATTAAAGTAACTTATAATGCGGCTACAACTGGTCCTTTCACAAAAACATTCGTCGTTAAATCGAACACAAAAACTCCAGTTAAAACATTAACCGTAAAAGGTATCGTGGAATAATTGGATAGGAAAAATATAAATCCATTAATAGAAAAGCCAGTCTGCATAAGATTGGCTTTTCTTTTGGATCTTATCGCATGCGAAATAATTGCAATTAAATCTATTTAAATTACTGAAATTGAAATTCCTTTCAATGGCTGGAATTACAGCAATTGAAATTCCTTCCAATGGCTGAGATTACAGCAATTGAAATTCTTTCAAATGGCTGAAATTACTGCAATCTTTTATTTTTAGCTTGCTAGCTATATAATTCGTATTTTTGAAAAAACTGTAAATTATACAATCAGTAAACGATGAAAACAGTAATCAATGCTATCAGTAAACGATGAATACAGTAATCAATACAATCAGCAAACGATATATTCAGTTATCTATGCTATCAGTAATCGATACATACAATTATCAATATTAACAGTTAATTAGTATACAATCAACAATACAACAAGTAAAGCAAAAACAGTAAAACACATACAGTAATCAATAAATAATGCCAACTATATCAAAAAAGGGCATCAACATGCCTGCCTCACCTATCAGAAAATTAACGCCATTTGCTGACCAAGCAAAGCGCGAAGGAAAAAAAATCTATCATTTAAATATTGGACAACCGGATATTGAGACCCCAGAAGGCATGTTGAATGCCTTGAAGAACATCGATTTTAAGGTTTGGGCTTATACCCCATCGGAAGGAACCCTTTCTTACCGCACAAAATTAGCGGAATACTATAACAAGCTTAATTACAACATCACACCAAGTGATATTTTGGTCACCAATGGAGGCTCCGAAGCCATTACCATTGCTATGCAAGCTTGTTTAAACCCAGGAGAAGAGGTTATTATTCCAGAACCATTCTATGCAAACTATAATGGATTTGCATGTTCGGCAGATATTGTGGTAAAACCCATCATGTCTTACATTGATAATGGTTTTGCGCTTCCTTCCATTGCTGATTTTGAAAAGGTGATCACCGATAAAACGAAGGCCATTGCGATCTGTAACCCGAATAATCCAACCGGTTATTTATATTCCAGAGAAGAATTGGAAGCCTTACGTGAGCTTTGTTTGAAATACGATCTATACTTATTCTCCGATGAAGCATACCGTGAATTCTGTTATGATGGTAAAGAGTTCATCTCTCCTATCCAGTTGGAAGGATTAGAAAACCATGTGGTTATTTTTGATACGGTTTCCAAAAGATATTCGGCATGTGGAGCTCGCATTGGCTGTATCATCACCAAGAACAAAGAACTTTATCAAACTTCCTTAAAATTTGCTCAGGCAAGATTAAGTCCTTCATTGGAAGGTCAGATTGCCGGTGAAGCAGCAGTAGATACACCAGATAGCTATTTTGAAGCAGTTTCGAAAGAATATACCGCACGTAGAGATACCTTAGTAAGCGGATTGAACAAAATTGATGGTGTTTTCTGTCCAAACCCAGGTGGTGCATTCTACGTGGTGGCTAAATTACCGATAGATAATGCGGATAAATTCTGCCAATGGATTCTCGAAAGCTTCGATTATAACAATGAAACAGTGATGATGGCTCCTGCTACAGGATTTTATTCCACTCCAGGTGCCGGAACCAACGAAGTTCGATTGGCCTACGTCTTGAACCAAGATGATTTGAAAAAGGCTTTAATCTGCCTTGAGAAGGCCTTAGAAGCCTATCCGGGAAGAACAAATTAATTTCCATAAAACAATTTCTCCTTTTTAGCGTTCTATATATAGAAACTAATGAGAAGAATTTATGGATAAATTAAAGAAGTTCGAACTAATGGAGAAAATATCCAGGGAATTGGAAGACATTAGAAACAGCCAGCAGGCAGTTTTGGAAAAGATAGCCAAAGTGGAAGTCGATAACATCGAATTAGGCGATAAAACTATCGAATCGAAAATCCCTGATATATATCAAAGAACGGCAGATAATTCTGCTGCTATCTTAGAGATATTAAATTCCTTCCAGGAAAAAACCGATGATTTCGGATCGAAGAACAATATCGATCAACTTCGGGAACAACAAGAAATCGATAACTTGAAGTAAAATAGAAAGAGGCTGTCTAAAAAGGTCTCTTAAAAGAGAACCCCGTCATTAAAAAATGGCGGGGTTTTTCTGTTTTTTGTCCTCAAGATTTTGTATCTTAAGGTGCAACCAAAAAACAATATGGCAAACATACAATTCAAAGCGCTTCCATCCAATAGTCCTAGTCTTTTTCCTGAGAATATTTTAGACCGTATCCCCTTGAACCATCCTGTTCGGTTGGTGAGCCAGGTTGTTGACCAGTTGGATCTGGAACATATCATCCGTCAGTATAAAGGAGGGGGAACGACCAGTTTCCATCCCAGGATGCTCATTAAGGTACTGTTCTACGCGTATCTGAKCAATATCTATTCTTGCCGCAAGATCGAGCGCGCCCTGCACGAGAACATCCATTTCATGTGGCTTTCGGGCAACAGTACACCGGATTACCGTACGATCAATTATTTCAGGGGAAAGCGTCTTAAGGGACAGATACAGGAGCTGTTTGCCAGTATCGTTCGGATGCTGCATGATATGGAGTATGTCAGCCTGAAAGTCCAGTATGTAGATGGTACCAAGATCGAATCGGCCGCCGGTCGTTATACCTTCGTTTGGAAGAAATCGATCGAGAARAACAAGATAAAGCTGGAGGCGAACATCGCTTCGGTCCTTTCGGATATCGATGCACAGATCAGCCAGGACCAATCTTCATTAGGGGATCAGCAGGTCGGCAGGGCCATCGATAGTGCCCAGCTGAGGGAAAAGATCAAATCGATCAATGCCAAGCTCAAAGGAGTGGATAGATCTACCGATAGGCAGCTGAGGAAGCTTGAAGACGACTATCTGCCCCGACTAGAGAAATATGAGGAGCAACTGGAAGTACTGGGAGATCGCAATAGTTATA
>NZ_PEAZ01000059.1:0-34692 GCF_002734245.1 Sphingobacterium sp. 1.A.4 | reverse complement strand
CGGCATACTGAAGGCGGAGTTCGACCTCTACGCATCACAGGGTGGCCTGAGGGAGACCACCGGAAAGATACGGGAGAACATCAGGGTATACAACAACCTGAGGCCGCACGCGAGCTGTGACTACCTCACCCCTGAACAGGCACACATGAGATCAGGTGCGCTCAGAAAGAGATGGAGACCAAAAAAATATCCAATAGTGAAGAAAGAGTTTGTATAGTACATATAGTATTACCAAATTTGCCTGTATAATCAATTCAGAATTAAACCAATAATCTGTATAGCTATATAAGGACAAGACACTTGGTCCAAGTGAGTTATAAGTGAGTTATAAGTGAGTTGTAAGTGAGGTGTAAGTGCCTTCACTTACTTACATATTACTTAGAGGATGCTTCCAACGCGCCGAAATAAAGGACCTATCTTGAACCAAGTTTATTCCCAATATTCACTACTCTAATAAGCTGCTTGGTTTTATTTCGTTAAATAAGCTTTTTATTTTAAAGTTGACCTATGCGGTAGCCTAAAATTTAGAAAAACGCATAATCCATTATTTTGTTTTGAAAGTTGCAAAGATTCGAATCATGAGAGTAGATTCTACTGATTTATATTCGTTTTTTGTGACAATTCCTTGAAATTAATTCTTGTTGCAATGCGTATTCCTGCGTATTTCAAAAAAATAAAATAAAAACAATGCAAAATATCAACCTTTTATTTTTATACTTGTTATAAGAAAACGAACCATGTATTGTTTAGCTCTTGCTTCGCAATACAAAAACTAACAGAACTTAAATTATACATCTAAATCTTAAATTATGAAAGGAAGGCTACTTCTATTCGTTATTGGGCTAGTCTTTATTAGTTCCAATCTCTATGCGCAGCGCAGCATTTCAGGAAAGGTTACGGATTCAAAGGGTGACCCACTAGGAGGTGTAACGGTGCAGGAGAAAGGAAAGGGGAACCAGACACTGACCAATAGCTCCGGAAATTATTCCATTAGTATTTCAGAAGATGCGACCTTGGTGTTTCGCTTTATCGGTTATACAACCGCAGAGAGAAAGCCCTCAGGGAACATCCAAAACGTATCCTTAACGGAAGATCAATCCAATATTGATGAGGTTGTTGTTACGGCCTTCGGTATTGAACGTGATCGGAAAACCTTAGGTTATTCTACGCCAAAGGTATCCGGGGATGAGGTTGCGGAAACACAACGCGAGGCATTTTTCAATGGTCTTCAAGGTCGTGTACCCGGGCTGACGGTGAATTCGTCAAGTGGATTGCCAGGTGCTTCTGCGCAGATTGTATTGCGGGGATTCATTTCTATCTCCGGCGATAACAATGCATTAATTATCGTCGATGGGGTTCCAATCGATAACTCGGTTGTCAATGAGGCAGATATGGTGCACGTAGGAACCAATAGGGAAAATGATTATTCCAACCGTGGTATTGATATCAACCCTGAAGATATTGAAAGTTATGTGATCATGAAAGGTGCCGAAGCTACCGCGATGTATGGTAGTATGGGTGCCGGGGGTGCGATTTTGATTACGACTAAGAAAGGTAAAGCTGGAAGGGCTTCAGTAAATTATTCCTATTCTGGCCGTTTTGAAAAACCGTATCGCTATCCGGAACGCCAATATATCTATGCGCAAGGAACCAACGGTGTTTACACCGCAACTTCTGCCTATGCTTTAGGACCAAAATATAATGAAAATGAGGTATTGCATACTGATAATACCAAAAACTTCTTTCGTACAGGTTTTAACCATAAGCACAACCTTACCATAGAAGGAGGTTCCGATGCGATTACCTATCGTTGGTCCAATGAGTATTTTGACAATAAAGGGGTAGTGCCTAATACGAGTCTCAGAAGGTTTACTTCCAGATTAACGGGTACTTCAAAAATTAACTCCAAAATGGATATGAACACCACGTTTAGCTATATGAATTCTCATAACGATAAGGCTAATAAGGGTGATGTGGGCTATTTGATGGCGCTTTTGAGGTTTAACCCAAGATGGGACGTGCGTGATTGGATCGATGAAGGGGGGAATAGGGTGCTGCATGCTTCAGATATTTACAATGAAATTGATAACCCATTTTGGGATGCCTATAAAAATACCGCATACGATGATGTGAACAGGATGATTGCCAACTCCCAGTTCAACTATAAACCGAATTCTTGGATCAGTATGCAGGCAACTTTGGGGATGGAATATTCCGTTACCAACGGATTCAAGATTTATCATGGTCAATCCTATAATGGGTCAGGAAACTCTAGCGATCCGGATTTAGGAGAAATGTACATCTATACGAGAGGTGCAAGAATATTTACTGGTGGATACCGCGTGACGACCAGAAACTCTTTTTTTGATAAAAAGTTTACCATGCAAAATAACCTTGCTGCGAATATTTACGACTATCATTATAATACCGATTCGCAGTATGGTCGCAAAATGTATGATCCTAATTTTTATAACATCAATAATTCCGACCCGGATGAGCGTCGGGCAAAAAATTATATCGATCGATATCGGATCATGGGAGCATCCCTTCAGTCGGTATTAAGTTATAAATCCCTGTTGTCACTGACGCTTACCGGAAGGGTCGATGCGTCTTCTAGATTGATGCCAAATAATCCTGTCTTTGCTTATCCATCAGCATCTTTAGCCTTCAATTTTTCAGAATTTGATGCAGTTAAGGAGAATTATAATTGGTTGGATGAAGGAAAATTGCGTTTTTCCATTTCCAGAACAGGTAAGGGACCATTTAGATCATTTGCTACACGTTCTAACCTAGAAACTCAAATGACTTCAGGCGGTGGTTTTGCTTATGGAGTGAATGGTGGTAATCCGAATTTATTTGTGGAAACGACCGAAGATATGGAAGGTGGTTTGGACTTAAGCTTTTTCAAAAGGAGGTTTACCATGGATTTCACGTATTACCGTCGTCGCAGTATTGACCAGATTTTCAATCCTCGCTTAAGTTATGCCACTGGTTTTATTCTGAAACTAATCAATGGTGGTACTATTGAAGCGAATGGTATCGAGATCCAAAGTAATGTAGCACCAATTCGTAAACCAAACTTTAATTGGGATATCACTTTTAACTACACCAAGCAACGTAGTATTGTTAAATCATTGGCGAAAGATATTCCAGAGTCCTACGATTCCGATACCTGGTTAACAGGCGGGGTTCGTTCCGCAGTTTTCATCGGAGAGAGTATTGGTTCTTTATCAGCTACTAAATTTAAGCGTAATGATCGTGGAGACATCTTGATTAATCCTCAAAATGGCTTGCCATTATTGCCAAGTGAATCTACTTTTGGTTATGTCGGTGATCGTATTCCAAGATTTACCCTAGGTATCGTCAATAAGTTCAGGTATAAAGACTTTACCTTGAATTTCCTTTGGGATTCTAGAGTGGGTGGAGACGTCTATAACCTTTTGGACTATAGATTATATACTCTTGGTTTAAGTAGTCAAACCTTAAACCGGGAAGAACCTCGTGTAGTTCATGGTGTATTAGAAGACGGACTAGAAAACACCGATAATCCGACACCAAATAACATCGCAGTAACTCCTTATTATACTTCTGGCTATTACTATAGTTCAGTAACCGGTGAGAAATTTGTTGAAAAGAATATTTGGACGGTAAGGCTTCGTGATATCACATTAAGTTATTTAATGCCGAAAAATCTAGTAAGAAGAATTGGGCCTAAATCTGACCTTTCCCTATTCTGTACATTGACAGATGTGGTTTTGTTAACTAATTATTCCGGCTTAGATCCAGAATCAAACTCTAATACACCGGGTATTGGTGGTATTGGCGGATATGGTATTGATTATGGAAACATGACTAGGCCAATTGGATTTAACTTTGGATTTAGATTGAAACTTTAATCGGAACATTATGAAAAAGAATAATATAATCACCTATGTCATAGCGGCTGTTTCTTTATTAACCGTAGGATGTAAAAAAATATTGGATATCAATTTCAGTCCTTCTTTTCCACAAGAAGTTTCGGCGGAATTGTATTTATCACCCATACAATACCAGATCGCTAACGGATATGGGCAGGATCAACGGATCATTAACAAATTTACCCAAGCGATGCTGGGAACTTCAACAGATCGTGCATCCTATATCTGGGAACAGCACAGTTACCCTGGTGGGGTAAGTGATGTCGGAGGTGTGATGTGGAGAATGGTTTATTTTAACCATGGTAAAAACCTAGAAAATCTACTTGCTGATTCCAAGGTGAGTAAAAAATATGAATTCACGGCAATCGGATACGCGATTAAAGCTTTTGATTATCAGCTATTAACAGATTATCATGGACCAATTGTATTGGATGGTGCTTATGAAGATCGGTTACAGTTTGAATATAAAGATCAGCCGGATGTTTATAAACGAGTGCAGGTTTGGTGCGATTCGGCTTTATACTTCTTAGATCAGAAAAGTATGGCCGATAATACGGGTATATTATCCAAATATGATTTTATGTACGGTGGTAATATGGAGCGATGGAGGAAATTCATATACGGAGTAAAAGCCTTGAATTATGCGAGATATATCAATAAACCTGATTTTTTGACCAATTATGCAGATTCTGTGATGAAATATACCAGTTTGTCCTTTGCGTCTGAAGCAGATAACGCAACAGTAAAGTTCACAGGTTCAAGTTCAGAAAACTCCAATGTATATGGTCAAGATCAAGCCTTATTGAACAGCACCTATTATAATAGGGCAGGAGCACCGATATTACGTTATTTAACTGGCGGGGTGCGTGGCGAATATGAAGAAGAGGCAAAAACTTCGAGCGATCCAAGATTATCTCGGATGCTAAAATTTGGTACTTCAGCAACAACTACTACAGATAGTATTTACCGGGCAGCTTTGCCGGATGGAAGATCGGCAAATTCGACCGTTCCTGCAGTGGGAAATTTCTATATGTTCAAAAACACAACGGATTTTCCAATCATGACGTATTCCCAATTGCAATTTATCCGTGCGGAGGTAGCCTTAAAAAAAGGCGATCTTCCCGTTGCGCATGAAGCTTATTTAAACGGTATCCGTGGACATATGACCTTTGTCAATAAATATACGGCGGTCAAAGATGAAAACCAGGGAACCATTTTCAATCCATTAGAGATTACGGCAGCGGAAATAAATTCGTACATGGATTCTACGGAAGTTGCTCAAACTGCTGCTGAGTTGACATTGGCTGATATTATGGGCCAAAAATATATTGCCTTATGGGGATGGGGGGGATACGATATCTGGTCTGATCTTCGGAAATATAGATATGATCCTGCTATTTTCAGGCAATTTGTAACAAGGTCAGGTGCAGAATTAGCACAGGGAAGTTACACTTATCGCGTGCGGCCAAGGTTCAATTCGGAATACATGTGGAATGCAGAAGAGTTAGAGAAATGGGGCGGATTAGAGGCCAATTATGTGATCACGCCAACCTGGTTTGTATTAGACAACTATTAAAAGGAGAGAAATTATTATGAAAAGATATAGTTTATTCATTTTTTTATTGGGTTTAGTTACACTCACTACCATAGGGAGTTGTAATAAAGATAAAATCCAGGATTTCGGAGCTGTAGAATTCATGGATGAATCGAATTCCATTGTTAAGATCAATATGGCTTCCGCTTATCCAGACGATAGATACATGATCGTTAAATTTAATGATGTGCGGGTTACACCAAAGATTAGAGGCAGGGAGCCCTATCCTGGTGGCGGTTATAATACCAGGGGGCCGTCAAGTTCGGAATTCTTAATGGTCAAAGGCGGTGATGTCGAAGTAAAGGTGGTATTACCAAAAACCAAAGATGACGGAACAGATTCGGTTTTGCTTTATAAAACAACGCTGAATATAAAGGCTAATAGTCGTTATACTTTCCATGTAACGGATACAGGAGCCAATACGAAGGTGATTCCAACAGAAGAAACATTTGCCCTTCCGGATTCATCCTATGCATCCTATCGGTTCGTGAACTTGATTCCGAATGTTCCAGCAGTAGATCTATATTATGGATTTTATTCGACTTCGGCTACCGCGCAAAAACCCGATCAAGATTCTTTGGTTTTAAGCAATATTAAATATGGGGAAATCTCTCCAACCTTTGTGTTGAATCGCGCGATTACCAGAACTTGGAAAGTTAGGCCTGCAGGAGCTGCGGTAACCAATGCTACGGTTCTTGCGTTTTATGCGAATGCAGGATCCACCTTAAACCAAAGGCAATATACAGCTTATGCTATGGGTTGGGCAGGAAAGACCGATGCCATTATGAAACCATATATTTCATTTATGTTAGTTCGATAATTATGAAAAGAAGATATATAAAAACAATTATAGGTTTATCTATCGCTCTATTTACAATGGGTTCTTTGGATTCTTGTAAAGTAAGGGATGACTTTCCAGAATTTGGCGAACCTGTAGAAGAAGAGCCAGAAGAAGATATAATTCCTCCTGATAATCTGATGACGCCGATGATCCAATCGATCAAGGATAAGACGAACTATTTGAAGGTGTTTCAGATGGATACCACGCAGACCATTTCACCAGGGGTTGAATACTTGCATGCCAGATTTATCAATAGAGAGGATGTACCTATCAGTATACATATTATGGAATTGGATATTTCCAATCCAAAATTAACCATGCAGGCATTGACTCCTTATAATGAAAACATGTTTGCGGTTCAGAACCTGCCTGAAATGGTGAAATTCAACCAAAAAACGGCTGAAGGGAAGCTATTGGCGGCCATAAATGGGGATGCGGTCACTTCGGGCGAACCGACTGGATCTTTTGTGAAATTTGGGAAAGTCCTCAAAACAAGTACCTCTAAAACAAGACCCTATATTGGTGTAAAAAAAGGATCCGATGCGATACAATTTTTCAATAGTCCTGATGCTACTAAATACCCTACGGATGCCATAAATTTAGCGGAAATCAAACATCTGGTCGGAGGTAGTTACTTCCTTTTATATAAGGGTGAAGATGTTTCCACAAGTTCAAGTGGAGCTGCGCGTATTGCTGTTGGAATCAACGAGGCATCAACCAAGCTTTACTTAATGGCCGCTGATGGAGTCATTGCTAATTTTTCAGCAGGCGTTGCGCTTAATGATCTAAGGGACATGATGCGTGCAATAGGCTGCTATACAGCGATGCAACCCACTAGTGGAAATTTGACAGCCATGACCGTTCTTGATATCCTGAATCCAGAACAATCTTGGATCAATAAAAACTTTACAACCACTCCTGCCGGAACAACCAATGGTATTGGCTTTGTACTAAAGTAATGGTGATATATTAGTTTGTTGTTGGGTTGCCTTAGGGCAACCCTTTTTTGTTATATATCATTCTCCGTAACACCAATGTTACTTAAAAGTGTTTATTTTACACTAAGTCGTGCAACCGATTGCACTCAAAATCAGCTTTAAACGCTGAATTACGGGATTTTACGGATTTTCTTCCCCCAGGAAATAAAATATCAATATTCTGCTTTATGCGTTTTTAGCAAATTGTTTTGCTGAAAGTGACGTAAATCATGCATCAACTTGCTTTATTGTGCGTTATTTCTATTATTTTTATCCCATAAATGTGGTAGAATCCGCAAAGAAACGAAATCTATTAATGAAAAATTTTTTAGTTCATAGTCTACTTTTAGCAGTTCTATTGACCAATAGCTGCGGTTCGTCGAAAATAAACAAGACTTCCAATCCTGCTGTGGCCAATCCTCAGGAGAATGTCTCTAACCAAGCCATTGTCCCTGCTGCCGATCAGCTTAAAGCTTATCTGCCCTTATTGAAAGGAAAAAAAGTAGGATTGATGGGGAATCAGACTTCCGTTGTAGGACCGAATAATGAGCACTTGGTGGATGTGTTGCTGCGCGAAAAGGTGGATCTGAAATTTGGATTTGCTCCTGAACATGGTTTCCGTGGAGATATCGAAAGAGGAGAGAAGGTTTCGAATGATGTGGATGCCAAAACAGGACTACCATTGTTCACTTTATATGGTGGAAATGCGAAACAGGATTCGATTGTGAAATCCATCGATGTGATGATCTTCGATCTTCAGGATGTAGGCGCACGTTTCTATACCTACATCACATCTTTGCACCGTGTAATGGAGCTGTGTGCAAAACATAATAAGGAATTAATCGTATTGGACCGCCCAAATCCATGTGGAGACCAAGTGGATGGCCCAGTACGTAAAGATGATAAATTCAAGTCCAATGTATCCTTCCATAAAATTGCGATGGTACATGGCCTAACCGTTGGCGAGTTGGCCAAAATGATCAACGGCGAAAAATGGTTGGAAAATGGAAAGGAATGTAAATTAACGGTAGTACCCGTACAGAATTATACCCATAGTTCTATCTACAAATTACCGGTAATCCCTTCTCCAAGCTTACCGAACCACCTTTCTGTTCGTTTATATGCTGCCTTATGTCTTTTTGAAGGAACCGATATTTCGGTGGGTCGTGGAACAGATTGGCCTTTCCAAGTGGTGGGATATACCAACCCAGTTTACGGTGATTTTACCTTCACCCCAGGCGAAAAAGCAGGGATGGTAAAACATGTGGAAGGTAAGGGAGCAGTAAATTACGGATTGGACCTTAGGAATATCAATCCGGATGAATTTAAATTCACCCTAAAATATGTGCTGTACTTCTATGATAAAATGCCGGACAAGTCGAAATTCTTTGCCAGACCAGAGTTCTTCGATAAGTTGGCAGGAACAGATGAACTACGGAAACAGATTTTAGCCGGTAAAACCGAAAAAGAAATACGCGAAAGTTGGCAGCCTGAATTAGCGGCATACAAACAGATGCGTAAAAAATATCTACTCTACCCAGATTTCGAATGAAAAACAAGTGGAAGGCTCAATTAATTTGGGCCTATTCACGTTAATCCAATCTGGTGAAATTGTCCTCCTTAGGGGATATGGAGTAATACCTATTATGAATAATAACTGATCTAATCCTGAAACAAATATCAGGGTTGGACCTAAATAAGATAAAAAACAAATTATAAATTATTAATCATTTAGCAATGCGAAGACTTCTACTCTTTTCTCTCGCTCTTGGATTGACGATGCCAACTTATGCTTCATTCGCTGAGGCAAAGGGCAAAGAATCTCTAGGAAAAAATGCTGGCTGGACTAAGGCCACATCGGTATTGCAAAATACGGTTTCAGGTACGGTATCAGGACCTGACGGTGTGATTGCTGGGGCTACGGTTACCGTAGTAGGTTCAACAGCAACAACGGTAACCGATGCAAACGGTAAATTCACGATCAATGCAGCTGTTGGAGCTACATTGCGCGTTTCCTTTGTAGGTTTAGAGACCAAGACCGTAACTGTAACAGGAAGCACTATCAATATCACCTTAACCGAATCCAGCGATGCGTTGGAGGAAGTAGTGGTAGTAGCATACGGTGCGCAAAAAAAGGAGCACCTTACAGGTGCGGTATCTTCTGTAAACGTGGAAAAAACCTTAGGATCCCGCCCGATTTCTGATGCAGGTCGTGGATTGCAAGGTGCGGTTCCAGGTTTAAGTGTACAGATCCCTTCTGGTGAGGTAGGTTCTGACCCTATTATGAAAATCCGTGGTCAGGTTGCTTCCATTTCCGGTAGCAGCAACCCGTTGATCTTGGTTGACAACGTGGAGATACCTAGTATCAATATGATCAACCCGAATGATATCGCTGAGATTTCCGTGCTTAAAGATGCAGCATCTGCATCCATCTATGGATCAAAAGCAGCATTTGGTGTGGTCTTGATCACCACGAAAAAAGGCGCCAAAACAGAAACCAACAATATCACCTATTCCAATAACTTTTCCCTTCAAACACCATTCAAACCAATTGATATCGCAAGTATCGATGGTTTGCAATATACGTTGGATGCCCATAAGAACATGCAGTCTGCAGGTTCGGCAGGTGGTTTCTGGCGGATATCGGAAGAAAGTATCCGCAGAGCGAAGGAATGGCAGGAAAAATACGGCGGTGTAATCGGTAATTCAGATCCTGTAGTTTATGGCCGTGACTGGTACGTGGAGAACAACGAGAAGTTCGGTGTTCGTATGTACGACCCAGTAGCGGTAATGATCAAGGATAATGCCCTAACCAACCTACATAACCTAGGATTAAATGGTAAGGCTGGAAATACAACCTATAATATCAGCGCTGGTTACTTGAACCAGAATGGTATGATGAAAGCGGCTAAGCATGATGATTTCAAGAGATATAATGCGACGTTGAATGTTTCCACCAAAGTAACCGACTATTTGTCCCTACGAGGTGGTGCCATGTATTCTGATGGTACAAAACGTTATGCCAACTCTGCAACCGGCTTTACGGCGGATCCATGGTTATACCTTTACCGTTGGTCGAGAGCTTTCCCTATTGGTGTGCAGGAACATGGTGTAGATATCCGTGACCCTTATTTCGATACCGCAAAATCACATACGGCCTATAAAATCGATCGCTATACCAACTTGAATTTAGGAACTACTGTAGACCTGATGACAGGTTGGGATGTGAAAGCAGACTATACATTTAGTTCAGAAAATAACGGCAATAGATCATCTATGCCTACTTTCTCTGGTAAAAGTACTTGGTATGGTGTAGAACCTTGGAATGATGAGAATGGTAATAGAATCTACGTGGATGAAAATGGTCTTCCAACCGACAACGGTGGAACAATGGCCTTTAAATTCCCTTTCGAAAACTACATTACCAAAGCACAATCTAATATTTATCAACGTTCCTTCAACTCCCAAAGACATACGTTCAACGCATTCTCTACCTATGGTAAGAAATTCGGAGAAGACCATGACTTTAAAGCAATGTTGGGAACAAACATTGTGGCCTTTAAATGGAGAAATCATTTCTCTAGAAGGACCAATCTGATCAATGAGGAAAATCCACAGTTTGATTTTGCTACGGGGGTACAGGAAAGTGGTGGAGACACCAACTGGGATTCCCAAGTAGGGGTATTCGGACGTTTAAACTATACGTTCAAAGAGAAATACCTTTTCGAGACCAGTTTGAGATATGATGGAACTTCAAAATTCCCTTCTCACTTGCGTTGGAGATATTATCCTTCGGTATCAGCAGGATGGATTATTTCCAATGAAAATTTCATGCAGGGAATTTCCAATGTGTTGAGTTTTGCAAAACTACGTGGTTCATGGGGTATGATTGGTGACCAATCCGTTTCCAACTCATTATATGTGCCTACCATGGATATCGGACCAAACAACTGGTTGGATGGATCGGGTAATTATTATTACTCCATGACAACCCCAGGTGCGGTACGTAATGATATTAGATGGCAGGATATCGAACACCTGAACGTGGGTGCCGACTTGAAATTCTTCAACAAATTAGGGGTGGTATTTGAATGGTACGAAAGAAAAACCAATCATATGATCATTCCTGGTGAATCATTACCAGGTACATTTGGTACAACTCCAGCTAGAGGGAACTTTGGTAACCTTTCTACAAAGGGATGGGAATTGGCCATTGATTACAACCATAGCTTCGATAACGGATTACGTTTGACTGTTAATGCTAATATCGCGGATGCTATTACAACCACTTATAAAGGATTGCAGTGGAACAGAGAATGGGAAAACAGATCTGTTGGAACGGAATTCGTAACTGGAAGTAGATATGGTGATGTATGGGGTTATGTAACAGATCGCCTTTACCAAAAAGACGACTTTGTATATGATGCAGATGGCAATTTTGAGCAAACAGCCATTATTTTCCAAGGTGTTTCCAAAACCACAAATATGTTAGCAGGTAATAATCCGGTTTATCAAACATTCTTTGAAGATGGTAACAACGTCATGAAAATGATGCCTGGAGACGTGAAATTTGTAGATGTGAATGGAGATGGATATATCACCTCAGGAAGCAGTACTTTCGGCGATCCAGGTGACCGAATGGTAATTGGTAACTCAACTCCTCGTTACGACTATGGTTTCAGATTAGGCGCAGACTTTAAAGGATTCGATCTTTCGGTATTCTTGCAAGGCGTTGGTAAACGTGAAATCTGGGGTGCTGGTCAATTAGCTATTCCTGGTTTCCATGTTAAAGATGGTGCTATGCCACAAGCAATCGCTGAAGACTATTGGAGAGAGGATCGTACAGATGCATTCTACCCAAGAGCATGGCATTTAGGTGGAGCTAACGAAGGTTACGTGATGAGACCTCAAACACGTTACTTATTGGATATGTCTTATTTTAAGATTAAGAACATCAATTTCGGATACTCCCTACCAGGAGCCTTGTTAAGTAGAGCGAACTTTAAAACAGCGCGTATCTATGTCTCTTTAGAAAACTTCTTTACGTTCGATAATTTGAGAGGACTTCCAATTGATCCAGAAGCAATTTCAGGTAACAGTATGTTATTGACGAATGGTAATTACAACCTTGGCCGTACGGGTACAGGAAATCCATCGTTCAAATCAGCTTCTGTCGGTATTCAAATTGGTTTATAATTACAGGAGGAAATTATTATGAAAATTAAATATAGTTTATTCGTTGCGGCAGCTTTATTTTTCACCAGTTGTGAGAAATTCTTAGACAGACCACAGCTTACGCAGGCAAATGACGAAACTGCATGGACAACAGAAGATAATGTACGTCTATATGCCAGACAATATTATACCACCTTTTTCCCAGGTTATGGATTAGGTTTTAGTACAGATGGAGCACTTTTAGCGTCCTATACCTTTAGTGACGATGTGCTTTACCAAGGCAACCAATCTCAATTCACTAGATCGGTGCCGGTAAGTGCAATCTGGAGCTATACCACGGTTCGTTCATTGAACATTATGATCGACCGGATTCAGACTAGAATGCAAGATGTTCTTGCACCAGAAGCTTTTAACCACTGGATCGGTATTGGTCGCTTCTTTAGAGCAATGCGTTATTGGGATTTGGTTTATGCTTATGGCGATGTTCCATATTACGATAGACCTATAGATGACACCGAACTTGATGAGCTTTATAAGAAAAGAACACCAAGGAATGAAGTGATGGATGCTGTTTATGAGGACATGAAATTTGCAATGGAAAATATTCGTGCAAATGATGGTGCTCAAACAGTAAATAAATTTATCGCGGCAGGTTTTATTTCTAAGATCGCCATGTCGGAAGGTTCTTGGCAGAAATATTATTATAAGAATGATGAAAGAGCTAAGAAATTCTTTGAATTGGCGGTTGAGGCTGGAGAAATGGTGAAAAGTAGCGGAAGATATGATATCGTTACGGATTACAGATCTCAATTCACATCCGATAATTTAGCCGGAAATAAAGATATGGTCCTTTATAGACAATATGATGCGGCTTTAGCGATTAGACATTCCATCTTATCCATTCATAACTTATCGGATAATGTTACTTATGGTCCTACAGCAGACCTATTGAAATCGTATATCTGTACAGATGGTAAAGTTTGGCAAAATTCAGATTCTACAAAAGCTTCTGATTTCACCAATGTGGAAATGGTTAAAAACAGAGATTCGCGTTTTGAAGCTACTTTCCATACGAATCCTACACCTAAGAACCGTGCATCATTTATGTACATTACTAAGTTCTTACCAAGGGATGTGGAAGCTCGCGTTGCAGCAGGAGGTTCTCCAGGTACCGAGTTTTCGGGTGCAAATAATGTAACGGATGCTCCGGTATTGAGATATGCAGAGGTGCTATTGAACTGGATCGAATCTAAGGCTGAATTGGCTACCCTTGGTGGTCCAGCAGTTACCCAAGCAGATATCGATGCTTCGATCAATAAAATCAGAAATAGACCAATCGCAGCAGATGCTGCTGCAAAAGGCGTGAAGAAAACAGCGGCAATGAACATCGGGGCATTACCTTCAGATCCTGATCGTGATGTAACGGTAAGTCCTTTGTTATGGGAAATCCGTAGAGAGCGTCGTATGGAGATGACTTTTGAGGATTCTCGTTTAGCCGATCTGAGAAGATGGTCGAAATTGCAATACATGGATACGGAACAAAATCCAGATCTTTTAGCAGGAGGATGGGTTAACTTCCCAACAGAAGCTCCTGGAGAATTGAAAGCTACTGTTTCTGTCGTGAAATTGAACGGCCAAATAGAGGTTTATAATCCAAGTGACCCTACTAGTAAAGACAAAATGAAAGGTTTTTACAGATATACACTGAACAAGGACCGTTTACCTTTCTACAACCAAACGAATATCAATCCTTACTTATCTCCAATAGGCTCTAATCAGATCAATGAATATGAGGCGGCAGGTTATACGTTGGATCAAACAGAAGGTTGGCCTCAGAACTAATTATGAATCTTAATTGATGATCAAGATGAAAATGAATTTTAATCAAACAATAGGAGGTATACTACTGGCTTTTGTAAGTTTTGTAGGATTTACTTCTTGTTCGGAGGATTTCCCAAAAAATATGGAATCCGATAAATATACCGATCTTAAATCCATTAAGATCGTTAATGCTGGACCGCTAGGAAACGAAGTTTTGGAAGGATCCATTGATGAAAAAACCAAAACGATTACCTTTCCAAGGTTGGATACCTTAACCGACTTTTCAGGTGTAATCTTTCAAGCAGAAACTTCTGAAGGTGCCAAACTGGAAAAAGATACCATTGCCATTCCTTTTCAAAGTGGGGATGCTTCTAAGGATATCTTTCTAAAAGTGGTTAACTCTCCTCGTTTTAAGGAATATAAAGCAGTAATCCGTTTCGATGTTCCTGTTTTTGGAGCAGACTTCGGAAAACCTACAGTATATGATTACTCTTCAAATCCAGTTGGAAATGCCGCATACACGGCATTCTCAGGTGGATTGGTCCGTGGAACGGGATTCGATGGAAAACATGTATTAATAATCTCTAGAGGAACCCCTGGAGTTCATTTATTAAATGTGGAAGATTTGAAAAACAATCAAATCAAACCGATCCAGGTAAACACTACGGGTGTAACAGGTGGTACTTTCCCAGTTAATATGGGAGCCCAAGTGAATGGTCGTACCTATGTGGCTAGTTTATCTACCTCTGGAGCATCACCTTTGAAACTGTATCTGTGGGAAGATCCTGCAGCAGCTCCTCAGGTAATTGCTAATATCAATGTTGGATCAATTGCTGGATCTGGTGCTCGTCATGGAGATAACTTCTCTATCGGATTAGATGCAAGCGGTAATGGTTATGCCTTCTTTATTAGTGGCGGAACCCAGGTGATGCGTTTGAAAATTGAGAACTATAAGAATGTAACCGAAACGGTAGCATTTAATACGGTTGCTACATACGGCCAATGGTCTTATTATAACCGTATTGGAAATTCAGAGAACTTCTTTGTTACTGGACATGATAAAGTGATCGCTGTTGCCAATAATGGAGGTGGAGTAAGCTATTCTATGGGAGCTAGCTCAATTCCGGTACACTCCGGTGACCCTCGTGTTATTGAATTCAACGGCGAACGCTATTTATTGGTTGTTACTGTTCCACGTGGTGGTGCAGCTGTTGATGCCGTAATGCGTGTTTACAACATTACGAGAGGCGCTAGCATCGTTGATGCATTAACTGCATTCGAGCAAGGAGATAAAAAACCGGTATATGAGTTTGGTATCTCAGGAAATGCCAATACAGCTCCTGGTACACAATCTGGTTACCATATTGTGAAGAATGCCGAAGGAAAAGATGAAAAATTAATGATCTATGGGGCAACCTCTGATGCTGGTTTTACCATCGTGGAATTCCCTATTAATGTACTAGAGGATTAACTTTAAGTCTTATATATGGTGAAAGGGCATCTGTTATGCAAATTTAGTTCTACTATTTGAGCAGGATGTCCTTTCATCTTTTTATTGAACCTTTTACTTTTATTATGATGAAAAAACTCTCTTTATACCTTTGCCTTTTCCTTTCATGGACTTTGTTGTTAGTAAGTTGTAGTAAGGACTCTGACCCTATTACACCAAATCCAGAACCTGAACCAGAACCTCCAGTTAGCACCCTGAAATTTCCCGGAAAGGAAATGCGAGCAGCTTGGGTAGCTACCGTATGGGAATTGGATTGGCCAGGAATCCGCGGTGAAGCTGCACAGAAGCAAAAATATATCGAGCAGTTGAATAAAATAAAAGAATTGAAATTCAACGCGGTTGTCTTTCAAGTAAAAGGCATGGGAGATGCCTTCTACAATTCTCCTTATGAACCATGGTCTGCTGCTATCTCCGGTACCAGAGGCGTAGATCCAGGTTATGATGTGTTGAAATTCTTAATCGATGAAACACATGCCCGCGGAATGGAATTCCATGCATGGATCAACCCATACCGTATTTCTACACGTGCTTCAAGCGCTACAGCTTTCCCTGCACTACATGCATCCATCGATGCATCTTGGGTAAAAGATTACGAAACTATCCGTATCTATAATCCAGCAGTCCCTGAAGTAAGACAGCGACTAAACGATATCGTCAAGGATCTCATCACCAAGTTCAATGTGGATGGTATTCATTTCGATGATTATTTCTATCCGGAAGGACAGAACCATAATGATGACGCCGAGTATACCAAATATGGAGCCGGCTATTCATCCAAAGAAAATTTCCGTCGTGGAAATGTAGATAAAGCTATTGAAGGAGTTTATAATACCATCAAAGCAACCAAACCAGCAGTGGTATTTTCCGTATCACCTGCTCCTAACAAAGACAATAACTACAATGTGTTATTTGCGGATATTGCAAAATGGACATCCTCAGGTTGGGTGGACATTGTAATGCCTCAATTATACCAAGAAATTGGAAATCAATATAATCCTTTCGAACGTAATCTAGCCACTTGGGTTCAATTCCGTGGTCAAGCTAAGGTAGTGGTTGGCCATGCAGCCTACAAATTCGGTGATCCAGCAATGGGAACCGCTTTCCAAAGTCCCGATGAGTTGCAAAGACAGTTTAACCTGACTAGAAACAACGACCGGGTATTCGGTAGTGTCATGTACAGCATGAAGAGTATCATGACAAATAAGGTTGGAATTACCGATAAGATCAAGGAACTTTATGCTAAAGATGTACTAATGCCATTCTTTGGACGAGAAGTAGCCGCAAAACCTACTACCCCAACCAATGTAAAAATCACAGGTTCTGAAATAACTTGGACTGCAGCTGCAAACAATACCCGATCAGCAGTTTATTATTTCTCGAGCAAAACTGCGACAGGCGAGCTGGTAGGAGTGACCACTGAAAATAAAATGCAGATATCAAAATCAGGTTTCTATTGTGTAACCGGTTTAAATGTAGATAACCTAGAAAGTAAAGAATCCGAGTTATTACAAAAATAAAAATGAGGAAATCCATCATTAAGTCGGCTTTTTGTGCATTGTTTTTATGCTGCACATCGGCGTTAACCGCTCAAACCTTCAAGTTTGCACAGGTAACCGATACGCACGTGGGTGGATCTACGGGAGCAGATGATCTTCGTAGAACCGTTGCTGATCTTAACCAGCAAAAGGACATCGACTTCGTCATCCTTTCTGGAGATGTCACGGAATTCGGTTCTGATGAGGAATTAGCGTTGGCCAAAAGAATTTTGGATAGCCTCCGATTGCCCCTGTATGTCGTTCCGGGGAACCACGACAGCAACTGGTCCGAAAGTGGCGCCAATAGCTTCCGCAAAGTATTTGGCGGAGAAATGTTCTTCTTCGAACATAAAGGATTTCAGTTCATCGGAACCACTTCGGGACCAAATATGCGGATGAGCCCTGGGCAAATCCCCCGTGAAAACCTCGTTTGGATGGATTCGGTTTTCAAAGCAAATCCCGATGCCTCCAAACCCCTTATCGCAACCAACCATTACCCACTAGATTCTTCACTGAACAACTGGTATGAAGCCATCGATCGCCTAAAAACGCGAAATGTGCAATTGGCAACCTGCGGACATGGGCATATCAATAAATTGTACGATTGGGAAGGGATTCCAGGTGTGATGGTACGATCCAATCTGCGCGCTAAAGATGCGGTAGGTGGATACAATATCCTCACCATCAGCAAGGATTCTGTGTTCTTTCAGGTTCGTAAGCCTTTGCTCCAAACCATGGATTATTGGCTAAAACTGCCTTTAAAGCAACTAACAGCAACAAACAATCAACAAATAAAAAGACCCGATTACTCCGTCAATAAAACTTCGAAAGCCCGACTCGTTTGGGAATATGAGGACCATGGGGATATCGGTGCCGGCATCAGTGCAGATAAAAAGCATTTATTTACGGCCAACACCGTTGGCGAAGTGTATGCCCTGAACCTTAAAACCGGTAAAAAAGCTTGGACCTATAAAACCGGCGGAAAAGTCTATTCTACGCCTATGGTGCATCAAGGGGTAGTTGTGGTAGGATCTTCCGACCACTATATCTATGGCCTCGATGCGAAGACTGGTCAACTAAAATGGAAGATCGAAGCGGCAAAAGCTGTACTTGGATCTCCTGCAGTTGCCAATGGCAAAGCCTTCATTGGGGGTTCTGAGGGTGTTTTCTGGGCGATTGATGTCAAGACCGGAAAGGTCATTTGGTCTTTCAGTCCGGTAAAAGGATATGTATCCAGCCAACCAACCCTGGCCGATGGAAAGGTGATTTTTGGTAGTTGGAGCAATGGCTTTTATTGCCTGAACCAACAAACAGGTAAATTGGAATGGGAGTGGAGCAACGGGCATCAGAACCGCATGTTCTCTGCCGCAGCAGTTTATCCCGTTGTGGCCAAAAACCGCGTATTCATCGTAGCACCTGATCGGTATATGACGGCCATCGATCTCCAGACCGGAAAAACGATCTGGCGGGAGAAAAAGGATGATTATCGCGTAAGGGAATCCCTAGGTTTATCGGCAGATCATCAGATGGTCTATGCAAAAACCATGGATGGCGAATTGATCGGAGTTCCGGTTAATTCCGAGAATATGGATATCACCTGGAAAGCCAAAGTAAGGCTGCCTTACGAATTGGCCCCAACGGCTATCTATTCGGATAAGAAATTAACATTTATGCCATCCGATAAAGGATTGATGACAGCAGTGTTGTCCAAATCTGGGGAAACGGCATGGCAATATAAAGTCTCCAATGGCATGATCAACCCGCCATTGGTCCTAAAAAATAAAATTGTATTTAGCAGCATGGATGGCAAGATTGTCATGCTATCCTATTGATAACATTGTTTTCATGTTCAACATGAAATAATCGGTTAACCTATGAATAAACCTACATGCTTTATACTTTTCTGTCTATTACTGCTTTCAGCGTTTTCCCTTCATGGGTTTGCGCCGGAACAGTCATGGATCAGGGTGAACCAATTGGGCTACCTTCCACAACAGAAAAAGGTGGCGGTTTGGGTTTCCAAAGCAAACAGCGAAGTCAAACGGTTCCAACTGATCAATTCCGATAGCCAGAAAGTGGTTTATACCAACAAAGCAGGTAAAGCATTTGGAAAATATGGTCCATTTCAGAAGGGATATCGATTAGACTTTTCTGCATTTAAGGGAAATGGAACATTCTATATCCTAAGCGATGATGGAATAAAATCTCCAGCATTTAAGATCAATGAGCAGGTGTATGAGGGTACTGCCGATTTTGCATTAAGATATATGCGGCAGCAAAGGACCCTGTTCAATCCCTTCTTAAAAGACAGCTGTCATACCCATGATGGGTTTACCATGTATGCCAGTTCGGTAGGAATGCCAGATAGTACCCGCGTCGATGTGGGAGGGGGATGGCATGATGCTTCCGATTACCTGCAATATGCTACTACCTCTGCGAATGCCACTTACCATCTCTTAGCGGCATACCGTGATTTTCCGCAGGTGTTTGGCGATCAAAAGCAAGCCAATGGCCTAGATGGGAAAAACGGCATTGCCGATGTGCTGGATGAAGCAAAATGGGGACTGGATTGGTTGCTCAAAATGCATCCAAAACCTAACATCATGTTCAACCAGATCGCCGATGATCGCGATCACATCAAACTGCGCATGCCCGGACAGGATTCTATCTATGGCCGTGGCCATGAAAGACCGGTTTATTTTATTGATGGTCTACCACAACAGCGGGGTAAATTTCTCAACAATACCACCGGTACCAGTTCAACAGCGGCAAAGTTTGTTTCCGCTTTTGGCTTGGGTCACCAACTCTACCAACAAAAAGACCAGGCTTTTGCACAGACACTAAAAGAAAAAGCACTTACAGCCTACCAATATGCCCATATCAAACCCGGTGTAACCCAGACCGTATCCGTGAAATCGCCCTATATCTATGCCGAGGACAATTGGGTTGATGATATGGAATTAGCGGAAGCCAGTATGTTCGGAATTACCCAGGATCAACAGCATTTGAACAAGGCATTGAACTATGCCCGCCAAGAGAACATTACGCCTTGGATGATCCGTGATACGGCCAATCATTACCAATATTATCCCTTTATCAATCTTGGTCATTATGAACTGGCAAAACAAGGAGATAGATCCAGCAAGAAAGAAGTGCTAACCTATTATAAAAAAGGAATCGAACAGGTGTGGGATAGGGCACAAGAGAATATGTTCTACCGCGGGGTTCCATTCATCTGGTGCAGCAACAACCTCACCACCTCCTTTGCTATCCAATGCCATTGGTACCAAGAACAGAGTGGCGATAAATCTTTTGAGGAATTGGAACAGGCAAATATAGATTGGTTGTTTGGCGTAAATCCTTGGGGCACAAGTATGGTTTATGGCCTGCCGGCCGATGGCGACACACCAATTGACCCACATTCAGCGTTTACCTATTTACACGGTTACCCCATTGATGGTGGTCTGGTGGACGGACCGGTCTATTCCAGTATTTACCAAAACCTGATAGGCATCAAATTGATAAACCCTGATGAATACGCGGATTTCCAGAGCGATCTGGTGGTTTATCATGACGATTTTGGGGATTACAGCACCAATGAACCGACCATGGATGGTACGGCATCGTTGATTTACCTCTTGTCTGCCAAAGAGAGTGAATCAAAAAAAAAAGAGCAATTGATACCCACGGGGCAATAATCCGTGGGGATGAACATAAAAAGCAGATCAGTCTGATCTTTACCGGAGATGAGTTTCGGGAAGGATTGGGCACTATCCGGAAAGCCCTGAACAAAAACAACATCAAGGGAAGTTTTTTTGTGACCGGGAGATTCCTGGAAGATAGGAAATCTGCGAACCTGTTGAAGAACATGTATAAAGAAGGGCATGAGGTTGGTCCACATTCAGACCAGCACCTATTATATGCTCCTTGGGAAAAAAGAGATAGTCTACTTGTTACAAAAGAAGTTTTTAACAAAGATTTAACTGAAAACATTTCCAAACTTCATGCACTAGGTATTCAAAACATTGATAAATTTGTGGCGCCCTTTGAATGGTACAATAAAACCATTACAGAATGGGCCAAAGATGTTAACCTAGTTTTATACAATTTCACACCAGGATTACGAACTGCTGCTGATTATACCTTCCCAGCAATGGGAAATAAGTATATGAGTTCAGAAGCAATTTTGGAGCAACTGTACAAACATGAAAGTCAGTTCGGATTAAATGGTTTTATTATTATTATCCATATCGGGTCTGACCCGAACAGAATGGATAAATTTTTTAATCAGTTGGAAAAATTGATTAAAGGACTGAAAGATAAAAATTATAAATTCGTGCCGCTAAACGAAATATAAATTTAGCATGCGGGTTTTTGCGTTTTTTATTAAAAAGTCGCATATTTACGGAAAGTTATTGAAAGTATTGCACATGCAGAAGGCTATGATCAACACAACGGAGAAGGATTCGAATTATCAAGACCTAGACAAAATGTCGGTCAACGAGATCCTAAGTAACATTAATCAAGAAGATAAGACCGTTCCGTTGGCGGTAGAGAAAGTTATTCCTCAAATCGAGGCATTGGTAAAAGTTATTGTTTCACGGATGAAAAAAGGTGGACGATTATTTTATATCGGTGCTGGGACGAGTGGTCGGTTAGGTATTTTGGATGCATCTGAATGTCCGCCAACCTATGGCGTTCCTTTCGACTGGGTAATTGGTTTAATTGCTGGAGGGGATTCTGCAATCCGTAAAGCAGTAGAGTTTGCGGAAGACGATATGAACCAAGCTTGGATAGACCTGGAGGAATATGCGATCAACCCGAATGATGTGGTGATCGGTATTGCTGCTTCTGGTACGACTCCATATGTGATCGGTGGGCTTGAAACAGCGAATGCCAAAGGCATTGCAACAGGCTGTATCGTGTGTAATGGCAATTCACCTATTGCTGCTCGTGCGCAATATCCAGTGGAAGTGATCGTAGGACCTGAGTTTGTTACTGGTTCCACGCGGATGAAAGCGGGTACTGCACAAAAATTGGTATTGAACATGATCAGTACCGCTGTAATGATTCAATTAGGCCGCGTAAAGGGCAATAAGATGGTGGATATGCAATTGTCAAACCATAAATTGGTCGGTAGAGGCGTTCGTATGGTGATGGCCGAAACCGGAACGGATGAGGAAACAGCATCTGCATTGATCGAAGAATTCGGAAATGTCCGTAAAGCGATCGATAACTACAATCTGAAAAACAAACAGTAAACACCCAATATGTCACCTAGTATTTTATTAACCTTCCTGGTCGTGTACTTCGGAATTCTCTTGGCGGTATCTTATTTTACCTCCAAGGGTTCTGCCGATAACTCTACCTTTTTCGTTGCCAACCGCAATGCCAAATGGTATATGGTTGCCTTCGGGATGATCGGTACGGCCCTATCAGGAGTAACCTTTATCTCCGTTCCTGGAGATGTAGGAAATACCCCTGGTGGAATGACCGATCCCAATAACTTCAGTTATTTCCAGTTCGTACTCGGAAATGCCATCGGTTTTGTCATCATTGCCTATGTCCTGTTGCCCTTGTATTATCGGATGAACCTGACGTCCATCTATACCTATTTGGAGGAACGTTTAGGGCATAAATCCTATAAATCTGGCGCGATGATCTTCTTGATCTCCAGGACCATAGGATCCGCATTCCGTTTATACTTGGTAGCTATCGTATTACAGCGCTATATTTTTGATGCCTGGAATGTACCATTCTTCTTAACCGTTTCGGTGTGTTTGGTGCTGATCTGGCTCTATACCAATAAAGGTGGTCTTAAGACTATCATTATCACAGATACCTTACAGACGACATTCCTTCTTTTGGCGGTTATCCTTTCCATTTATTTCATGGCCGATGGTCTTGGATTGACCGTATTCGAAGCTTTCGAAAAAGTGAAGGAAAGTTCTTATTCCAAGATCTTTATCTGGGAAAACCTATTGGGAGATACCCGTAACTTCTGGAAACATATCATTGGCGGTATCTTCGTCACCATTGCGATGACGGGTCTCGATCAGGATTTGATGCAGAAGAACCTGAGTATGAAAACCATTGGCGAAGCGCAGAAAAACATGATGGTATTCACCAGTATTTTCGTGGTTATCAACCTGTTCTTCCTAGCCGTAGGTGCTTTGTTGTATTTCTATGCAGAAGCGAACGGCATCACCTTGGCCGAACTGGGTAAATCCGATTATTTATACCCTGAAATTGCCCTGCGTCATTTAACCTTATTGCCAGGGATCATCTTTATGATGGGTTTAACAGCAGCAACGTTTGCTACAACAGACTCCGCTTTAACTGCATTGACCACATCCTACTGTGTAGACTTCCTGAACTTCAACAAAAAGGAAAATCCGAATGATCCAAAATTGGTGAAACAACGTAATATGGTGCACCTGGCATTCTCCGTGGTTATGCTATTGGTAATCTTGTTGTTCCATTGGATCAACGATGAATCGGTGGTCTCTGCCATCTTCAAGATCGCAGGTTATACCTATGGTCCTTTATTGGGCTTATTCTCCTTCGGAATCCTGACCAAACGTCGTGTAAATGACAATTTGGTCCCTCTGATCTGTGTCTTATCACCTATTCTGATGTTCCTGTTGACAACCTATGTGTTGCCGCATACGAACTATAAGATCGGGTTTGAACTGATCGTATACAACGGACTGGTAACTTACCTTCTTTTATTGCTTACCTCCCCAGGTAAGGTAGAAGGCAAGATTGCAGGAAGCCGTTAGCCCTATTTGCTGATTTGTGTGTGCAAAAAAATAAATGTAAGTTTGATTATAAAGTTTTTTTGCACACATGTATCAACAGATTCAAGAATCCATACTAGCTATACGCCGCAAAATAGGCGAATTTAATCCCGAATTTGGTATCATCTTAGGCACTGGTCTAGGTAAATTGGTGAACGAGATCGACGTGGAGCATCAGATGATGTATTCCAATATCCCGAACTTCCCGATTTCAACGGTAGAATTCCATACCGGTAAATTGATCTTCGGAAAGCTCAATGGGAAAAATGTAGTGGCCATGCAAGGGCGTTTACATTACTATGAGGGATACAGTATGCAGGAGATCACTTTTCCTATTCGCGTGATGAAAGCATTGGGCATACAGAAACTGTTTGTATCCAATGCCTCCGGATCCCTAAATCCGGAGATCAAAAAGGGCGATATAGGCATCATTGAAGATCATATCAACCTCTTGCCTGATAATCCGTTACGGGGAAGGAACAATGAAGAGTTTGGTCCGCGTTTTCCAGATATGAGCCAACCCTATAATTTTGATATGTTGGAGCAAGGTCTTGAAATTGCCAAGAAATTGCAGATTAAAGCCCATAAGGTGGTTTATGTCTCTGCGCCAGGTCCCAACTTGGAAACTCGTGCTGAGTACAGATATATGCGCATCATAGGCGGCGATATCGTTGGCATGAGTACCGTTCCGGAGGTTATCGTAGCCAACCATATGGGAATTCCGGTATTTGCTATTTCCGTGATTACAGATGAGGGATTCCACGAAAACCTACAACCTGTTTCTTTGGATGAAATCGTTGCAGTAGCGGCAGAAGCAGAACCAAAAATGACAAGTATATTAAAAGAATTAATCGCATTGCAATAATTCTGCTTTTTTGAACTATTTTTGCTGAATTAAATTTTTGTATCGGTCCTTACATGAGTATACTTAAGCGGTTATTGTTTGTATTAGTGTTGTTTAGCCTTTCGCCTAAGCTTTATGCCCAGGTCGAGGATGAATTTAGTTCTGCCTTGGATTCCGCTAGGAACAAAGAAGACAATAAAAAGGACTCCGTAGTTTTTACGGCAAAATATGTAAGGTATACCAACCTGGCCACCTTGAAACGTCTGACCAGGACCTATGCGCTGGATACCTCCCATGTGAATTTCCAATATTACAATAAACAGAATCTTCCTTGGAACCCAACCATTAACCTAGGTTCTTATGGTCTGGCATCTAGAGATCTACTCTTCAACCCCAATAAGTCGATTGGTTTTCAATCGGGTTACCATGCCTTGGAGCGCTATCTGTTAACTTCTGATTCTGTCCAGTATTTTAGGGCAAGGGCCAGATTCTCCGAATTATATGCAGTAGGATTCTTTTTCGATGATCAGGTTTTCAAAGCGCGGTTAGCGCAGAATATTAATCCGCATCTGAATATTGGGGCAGAATACCATGCAACCAATACGGATGGCTATTATAACAACCAGGCCTATAGCGATCGAAAAGGAGCCGTTTTTGCTTGGTACGAATCGCCAAGTAAGCGGTACAACCTGGTTTCCAACTTAACTTTTAACACCTTGGATGCGACTGAAAATGGTTCCATCCTCAATGATACCGTATTTAGGGATACCTCTGATAATACTTCGCCTTCTCGTTATCCTGTGAAACTGAATGGAACGCAGGCGAATAGACCATTCAATAAATGGAAGGATATGGCCCTTTTCCTAAGGCAGTCCTATTATCTGGGCAGGATCGATACCGTGAATGGCAATGGTCCGGATGGAGAGATCCATCCAACCAATGTGGTGGCCCATAATTCCAGTATCCGTCAACAGAAATTTTTCTTCTTTAAGAATCAGGCTGATTTGTATAATGCCTTTCCTTCCGATTCATTGGTGCGGGTAGATGATACGACCAAGATAACCAGTATTACCAACGATTTTACCTATTCTTTCTTCCTTCGAGGGAGGAATCTGAAGAATGAGGCGAAGGTGGAGCTGGGATTCCAGAACGACCTGATCTGGTATTCGGATTCGCTCATGAATAATTTCTATCAGAATTCCATGGTGAAAGGGTCGATAGGGTATAAGTTCAGTGATAAGGTGGATCTTAATTTTGCGGCTAACCAGATCGTGTTGGGTCGTAATTTTGGGGATTTCCTATATGAGGCTTATGCCGATGTGCATCTGAGTGATGTGATCGGAAAATTGAGGATAGGCGCTTATTCGCAGAATAAATCGCCGGAAATGATTTTTCAGAATGCCAATCTTTCTTATCATAATTGGCGGGAAGAGGATCTGAACCTGGATAAGATAAAAACACAGAATCTTTCCTTTTCCTATTCGAACTCAAAGATTGGATTTAGTGGAAAGGCGGAATATTTTCTGATCAATAATTACACGTATTTCCGGGAGTTGGAGAACCCTAGCAACGATATTCTTTTCGCTAGGCAGATCAAGCCTACACAAGCTGGAAACTTAAACCTATTGAAACTGACCGTAGGGCAGAACTTTAAGTTCCGGAAGTTCCACTTGGATAATATGGTGGTTTATCAGAAATCGGATGCCATGGATGTGTTGGCAACGCCGGAGTTGTATACTTTCCATAGTCTGTACTATGCGAATATCCTGTATAATGTGATGGATTTTCGGATCGGTATGGATGTGAAGTTTAATACGCCATTTAAGACACCTTCCTATGCGATCAATGCGGGACAGTTTTATAATGATAATGTAGGGATCGAATTTTCGACCTATCCGATCGTTGATTTTTGGTTGACAGCGAATATTGATCGGGTTAATTTGTTCTTGAGTTATAATTTCGCGAATCAGCATATCTATCCGAATGGGTATTATACGGTTAGGAGATACCCGATGAACCCGGCTTTTTTGAGGTTTGGGGTTTCCTGGAAGTTTTATGACTAACACCCCCGTCATTGCGAGGAACGAAGCAATCTTTACACAGATCGAAAGATTGCTTCGTCGTACCTCCTCGCAATGACGGGATTAACCTCCTCTCATTTCGCGTCATAAATAATCTCAATGTCATATCCTACAAAACCTTTCAAAATATTTATAATCATTCTAAATAAACCATATCTTTACCTCAGCAATACGCACATAGTTTCAACTTACATAAGTCCTGTTTACCCGTGCTATTGATAGGGGCACGGGTAATGCAGGCACAACAATCCCCCAAAATCCCCCATCCCCGTAAAATAAATCCAAAATTTATCTCTTTGTATTTGAATATATTGCCAAAAAAATCTCAAAATAAGATTCAAAATATTTTGTAAATCAGATTTTAGCCCTATATTTGCACACCGCAAGACGGAAAAAAGGAGGCTTAGCTCAGCTGGTTCAGAGCATCTGCCTTACAAGCAGAGGGTCACTGGTTCGAATCCAGTAGCCTCCACCAAAAACAGATTCCTTAACTGTTTCAAAATAAAAAGGGAAAAACAAGGAGGCTTAGCTCAGCTGGTTCAGAGCATCTGCCTTACAAGCAGAGGGTCACTGGTTCGAATCCAGTAGCCTCCACAGACAAAAGCTCATCGAAAGATGAGCTTTTTTTATTGGATATGTTTTTTTTTCCGCCCTTCCCCGTCATTGCGAGGAACGAAGCAATCTTTACACTAGTCGAAAGATTGCTTCGTCGTACCTCCTCGCAATGACGTGAATTGCCTCCTCGCAATGACGCGATACTTTAAGCAACTAATCCTAACTTTTATTATCCATTTACTCTGGATTCATTCTATGCTGACTATTCAAAATATGTTTGTTTTAGGGTTAGAATCGTACTTTAAGTATGTTAAAAGGCAGGTTAAAGTATGGAAAAAGTATACCGAACATACATTTTACATACTTTAGGTATACTTTCAGTATGCTATTACTCCGAACCTATCTATAAAAACAAGCTGCATCTATAAAAACAGGCTGCAAATAAACGACTATAATTCTTTTAACCTTAAATTCCGGAATCCTACGGAATCTGTATGGTTCTGGAAGGCGATCTTTCCT
The DNA here is from genome assembly GCF_002734245.1 of Sphingobacterium sp. 1.A.4. Lineage (NCBI taxonomy): Bacteria > Pseudomonadati > Bacteroidota > Sphingobacteriia > Sphingobacteriales > Sphingobacteriaceae > Sphingobacterium > Sphingobacterium sp. 1.A.4. The sequence goes on along the minus strand of NZ_PEAZ01000059.1, from coordinate 6,523 downwards.
TTTCTAAACGTCCCAAAGCTTGGGTAATTCTTCATGTTCGTCGTAGCAACCTTCGCTTTAAATTCCTCTGTAGTCACATTTTCTTGAAAGGTGATCTTATCGTTCAGCCAGAAAGTAACCTCGCCATCCTTCTGTCTGATCTTGCCCTTATTCCATTCTCCGAAAGGCTTTGGCTTGGAGTTACTTCCAATACATTCCACGGCATATAAACATCCGGCCCAATGGGTGGAATCCACTTGATGCCTAGGCTCTGCATTCTCATTATCCAGCAATTGCATTTCCAATCCTGTCGCAAAGGTGGCCGCAAAGCTTGAATCTTCCTTTACATTGATGAATACGCCTGAATTTCCTCCTTTTCCAACCTTCCACTCAAAATCCAGTTCAAAATTTTCATATTCCTTATCCGTGATCAGATCACCAAAAACACCTGTACCCTTAGGTTCACAGATGATCTCTCCATTGACCACCTTCCATTTGGATGGTTCATGGCCCTGATTAAACACATGAAACCCACTTAAATCTTCCCCATTGAAGAAGCTGTTTTCCGATTGGGCATTTTGGCCAGATTGGCATGCTGTAAAAACGGCCAAAACAAGTATTCCTAGTGATTGTAAAAGCTTCATAAACTTAGATTTTTTTAAACCATTTCAGGCTTAGTTTTTAATAACCCTAAAGGCTTACTGTTTAATAACCCTAAAGACTTAGTATTTAACGATCTCATCCAGCTGTTCGTTGATGAACTTTAAGGTCAGGGGATCATGGAAATTCAATTGCTCATCCAATTCGGATTGTATATGAGGGATATGGATTTTCAAGGGCAAGACATGCATACGCAAATAATTACAAACCCCTGTGAAATGATCAACGCCACGGATGTTTCCATATTTCCCGGAAGAAACCCCTACCAATACCGCCTTCTTATGATAAAAACTACTTGGAAAGGCGCAGGCATCAATGAATAATTTAAGCACGCCCGGGTAGCTTCCATTGTACTCAGGGATGATAAATATAAATTTATCCGCATCAAAAACCTGCTGCTGTATAGCTGCAAATTCCTCCGAACGTTTCCCGAAAAGATCCGTCTCCATGAGGTTGCTCGGTAGCTCTTCCATTGACAGAATTTGGAACTCTTCGCCGCGTTCTGCGAGTTCTTTTTGGTAAAATTTTGCCACCTTAAGGGAGTTGGCATGTTTTCTATTCGTTCCGGATATAATTAAATTCATTGTTTATATGTTACTTATAAAAAGCATGTTAGATAGATATCCTTACCTAAATCTATTTTTTGTATCTTAGCATCCTGAGCGTTATGTGCAGGATACTGTCCAAAAGTAGCAAATTTAACATCATTTAATTATCATATATCGATGCAGTATGTTATTTTGCAAGGGACGTCCGTATCGACGCTTCAAAATTAGTTTTCATAATCGAGGAATTACACAATGGGAAAAGTTATTGCCATAGCCAATCAAAAAGGGGGAGTAGGTAAAACGACAACTTCTATCAATCTTGCAGCAAGTTTAGCCGTTCTAGAATACAAGACGTTGCTAGTGGATGCAGATCCTCAGGCAAACTCTACTTCAGGGATTGGTTTTGATCCGCGTGGCATCAAAGCAAGCATCTACGAATGCTTGATCAATGACTTAGATCCAAAAGAAGCCGTTCAACATACCGACACGCCAAATCTGGACCTTCTTCCGGCGCATATCGACCTGGTCGGTGCGGAGATCGAAATGATCAACCTGGAAGAGCGGGAGTATAAGATGAAACGCGTTTTGGATAGCCTGAAAGATGAATACGATTTTATCATCATCGACTGTTCGCCATCGTTAGGTTTGATTACCATCAATGCCCTAACCGCTTCTGATTCGGTGATTATCCCTGTTCAATGTGAGTATTTCGCTTTGGAAGGATTGGGGAAATTATTGAATACGATCAAAATCGTTCAGAACAGATTGAATACGGCGTTGGAGATCGAAGGAATCCTATTGACCATGTACGATGTGCGCCTGCGCCTATCCAATCAAGTGGTTGAAGAGGTAAGGACCCATTTCCATGATCTGGTTTTCGATACGATCATACAGCGTAACACCCGATTGAGTGAAGCACCAAGCTTCGGTATTTCGGTGATCATGCACGATGCTTCCTGCAAAGGAGCAATCAACTACCTGAACCTTGCTCGGGAAATATTAGAGAAAAACGGATTATTAAAAGAAAATACGCAAACAGTAACAGCATAATATGGCAGCATTACAGCGGAAAACAGGATTGGGAAAAGGATTAGGCGCTTTATTGCAGCAAGATGATATCGGAATTGCAAAGAATACGCCTGCTGAAGTTCCTGTAGCGAAACCGTCTACCAGTCCGGCTGGTAGTATCAATTTTATCAAAGTAGACCAAATTTCCATCAACCCTTTTCAGCCACGTACTGACTTTGATGAGCAAGCGCTGAGGGAATTGTCGGAATCCATAGAAGTTCAAGGGCTTATACAGCCAATCACCGTACGCCAAGTAGCGAAAAACGAATACCAATTGATCAGTGGAGAGCGTAGATTACGTGCTTCCAAACTGGCCGGTATCACGGAGATCCCTGCTTACGTACGTACTGCCAATGACCAACAGATGTTGGAGATGGCCTTGATCGAAAATATACAACGTGAAAACCTGAATGCCATTGAGATTGCGTTGAGCTTTCAGCGTATGATCGAGGAATGCAGCCTTAAACAGGAAGAATTGGGCGACCGTGTTTCCAAAAACAGGTCAACAGTAACCAACTACCTGCGCCTGTTGAAATTACCTCCGGTGATTCAGGCAGCCATCCGCGACGGCGATCTGACGATGGGTCATGCCCGCGCATTGATCAATGTTGGCGAAGTGGACAAGCAGCTGTATATCTTTAAAGAGATTGTAGAGAAAGGTCTTTCTGTACGTACCGCCGAACAATTGGTTCGTGAGGTGCAACAAGCCAAGGATAAAAAACAGAAGGGTAAGAAAGAAAAAGCATTGACATTCCAATACCAAAAAATTGAGGATGATCTGGCTTCCAAATTCGCTACCCGCGTTAAACTGAATGTGAAATCTACCAAAGGAAAAGGAGCCATTGAAATTCCTTTTGATTCCGAAGATGATTTAAGCCGTATTTTAGAATTACTTGATTGGTAATGCAAAGGATTATCTTGCTATTGGGATTGTTGTTGGCTATAAACCTGGTTTATGGACAGAATAGAGACAGCATTCCGCCAACCAAAAAGGTCGTTTTACAGGACAGCACGAAAAAGATCGATCCGCAGGACACGCTAAAATCGGTTGCCCAACAGGATACGACCAAAAAGGAAACCAGAGCAGAGCGGAAGGCACGAGAAAAGGCGGAAAAGGAACGCGCGAAATATTATTATAAGGATATTTTAAAGGATTCTGCCCGTTTGGAGATCGAACGCCTTACCCGTGTTGCCTGGAAGAGATCCATGATCCTACCCGGTTGGGGACAATATACCAACCAAGGTGTATGGTGGATCAAGGTACCTGTGATCTATGGGGGTTTTGTAGCCTCTTATTTTGTGTTTGATTACTGGCAATGGTATTATAAACTATTCCTGGATGAATTGCAGTATAGGGCAGCAAATGGACAGCCTTCGGATGGGGTCTTGGGTATCGATAGCAACTGGGATGTAGCAGGTTTGGTCAAATTCAAGGACTATGGCCGCCGAAACCGAGACCTGACGGTATTGGTTACCTTGGGCTGGTACGGTTTGAATATCGTGGAAGCCTATGTGGATTCCATCCTTAAGAACCGTTGGAACGTGAGTGATGACCTTTCCTTTAAAATGTCACCAACCTTTATGCCGACCAATTCCTATGCCCTGGGCATGAATGGTTTTTCTGGAAAGAACATGTTCGCTCCGGGTATCAAGATGACTTTTACGTTAAAATAAAATATTAACCAATTTAAATATGAAAATCGTTTTATTGGGTTATGGAAAAATGGGGCAACTGATCGAACGCTTCGCGCTCAAAAGAGGCCATGAAGTCGTGTTGATCGTTGATGAGCAAAACCGCGAATCCATCGAGCTAGAGGATATTGAGGATGCTGATGTGGCTATTGATTTCAGTACCCCGCATGCGGCGCTGGATAACATCAGTTTATGCTTTGAAGCCAACCTTCCTATCGTTGTGGGGACAACGGGTTGGTATGAAAATTTAGAAGAAGTGAAACAAATTACACTTTCTAGCGACCAATCCCTATTATATGGTTCTAATTTTAGTATTGGGGTGAATGTTTTCTTCCATATCAATAAGATGTTGGCAAAAGCGATCAATCCCTACAAACAATATGATGTTCAGGTAGAAGAGATCCACCACATCCATAAATTGGATGCACCGAGCGGAACTGCTATCACCATTGCTGAGGGGATCCTTGGCGAAGTGGACCAGAAGAACACCTGGGTGAACTCGGTGGAAGGTTCTGGCGAAGAAGTGATCGCCAAGCCTGATGAGTTGCTGATCGAAAGCTTACGCATTGAAGAGGTTCCAGGAACGCATACCGTGTTGTATAGTTCGGAAGTGGATCAGATCGAGTTTAAACATACGGCACATAGCCGTGAAGGATTTGCCCTAGGTGCAGTGATTGCTGCCGAGTGGCTACAAGGGAAAAAAGGGTTTTTCCAGGTTACAGAAATGTTTGATTTTAACAGTTAATATATGTGGTATATATTCTTAGCCATTTTTGTTATTGGGTCTTTATACGGCCTATATCTGCTTTATAGAAAAGCAGGAAAACAGGGATGGGAAGCTATTGTTCCTATTTATGGGCAATATGTCATGGCGCAACTGGTCGGTAGACCTACCTGGTGGATCATCTGGTTGTTTGTGCCGATCGTGAATGTGTTCATCTTTTACGATCTTTTCCTGAATTTTATTAAGGCTTTCGGTAAGAGAAGGTTTTGGGAAAATGCAGCGGCCGTTTTGGTGCCGTTCATTGTGCTACCGATGTGGGGCAGGGATCCGAATACCAAATATCTAGGTCAATCGACCACGGAAGAGTTCAAGAAAAAATACCCTTATAAGAAATCTACGGGTAGGGAATGGGCAGATGCGATCATTTTTGCTACGGTTGCTGCTACGTTGATCCGTGGATTTTTGATCGAAGCTTATATGATCCCTTCGGGATCTATGGAGAGAAGCCTATTGGTAGGTGATTTCTTGTTCGTGAGTAAATTGAATTATGGCCCACGTGTACCGATGACGCCGATCGCTTTCCCTTTTGCGCATCATACCATGCCGATAACGGGTGGTAAGGCGTATTCGGAAGTGATCAAGGTTCCTTACAAACGACTTCCTGGTTTTCAGGAAATCAAGCGTAATGATGTGGTGGTTTTTAATTATCCGGAAGAAACGCATAGACCAATCGATAAAAGAGAGAATTATATCAAACGTTGTGTGGGCTTGCCGGGAGATGCCATCTCCATGGAAGATGCGACCTTGTTTGTGAATGGGGAGAAGGCTTATACTTCGCCTGAGTTTCAGACCAATTATATTATTCAGACGGATCCTAATGGGTTGGACTTGAATAGATTGGTGGAATTGCGGTTGGAATTGGATATGAATTATACCAATCCTGATCAAGGTTTGTATGTGATCCACATGACGAAAGAAGAGGCAGAGCAGGTGAGAACCTGGCCACAGGTGAAACGTTTTGAGGAGTTGATCTATCCGAAGGGAACGACGGATGCGTTGAGTGATGCTTTCCCGCATTATCAGAATGGTCCGGTTTGGAACTATGATAATTTTGGCCCGATCACGGTGCCTAAGAAAGGAGCTTCTGTGAAGTTGGATAGTCTTTCAGCGCCGATTTATGAGAGGGTGATTACGGTGTATGAGGGGAATCAATTGGAGAAACGTGCAGATGGGTTTTATATTAATGGACAGAAATCGGATAGTTATACCTTTAAGATGGATTATTACTGGATGATGGGGGATAACCGCCATAATTCAGCTGATTCTAGGGGTTGGGGATTTGTGCCGGAGGATCATATTGTTGGAAAGGCGTTGTTTACTTGGATGAGCTGGGATAAGGATGGTTCTTTCTTGAGTAAGATTAGGTGGAATCGGATTTTTAAAGGGATAGAATAGGGGGGTTGAGGGCCTTGCGGCCTTGTGGGGGCGAGGGCCATGCGTCATTGCGAGGAACGAAGCAATCTTTGGATTAGTTTAAAGATTGTTTCGTCGTGCCTCCTCGCAATGATTGTTATGATTAAACCAACTATTTTTTTACTTTTTTCCTTCAATAGTTTTCCTATCCAAAAAGTTATTTCCAAAAAATTTTTAGAGCTTGATGGCTCAAAATTTTTCAGAATAACTTTTTAGCCCACTTGGCCGATATTTCTTTTTCCCGGGTCTGGTCTTTTCTAGATCTGCGCCTTATTCCTGTCCATATATTTTGACCTATCCCTGATGACTGCGGCAATCCTGAGCGCCAGTTTGTTCTTTATTGCATTCAGTATGCTCATACTGTGCTTGCCCTCTTCCT
>NZ_PEAZ01000058.1:0-36347 GCF_002734245.1 Sphingobacterium sp. 1.A.4 | reverse complement strand
AGATTCTGCGTGAACCGATATCGATCCCCGCAGCATGATCGTGAATGATTTTCATGGCACATCAATTAAAATGTGAAACCATTAAGCCCATAGAGGAAAAATAAACGGCAGGCTACCATACGGACAATCTAAAAGATGTACCAAACTCCAATGCCTCAATCTATGGAACCAAGCTCAGGGACAGGCAAGATGCACTATACGATAGTCCGGTCAAACTGCAGAATGGTCAATGAACTAAGTTACTAAATGTCATCACCTTCCGATAAATTTAGTTCAAATTTTTAATTCTCAGGATGACAGAGTTCAAAGATTGCTTCGTTCCTCGCAATGACGGGTATTGTTGTTAAATGCCTATGCTCCTATTAGCTTCAAAATAAATACACGGTGTAAGCATATTCTAAGTGAGGTGTAAGTGAGTTGTAATTGCATAAAGTCACTTACAACTCACTTACACCTCACTTAAAACTCACTTGAAATTCGACTGCAAAAGCCTTCATCCAGGCTAACAATCTCATTCAAAAATTTAATTCAAAAATCTTATTCAAAAATCTTATTCAATAACTTTATTCTACGATCTCATCCAACAACTTTATTCCACAAAGGCATCATAAGCAGCCTTAGAAACCTCCGCCACAACCCTTTCATTAGGTTCCCCCACTTCATTCGAATCCGTTACATAAACACTAATGTAAAAAACCTTACCATCCGGAAGCGAAACAACACCAATATCATTTATCGCTTCTGTCACCCCAGTCTGCCTATTCCTTCCCGAAGTACCCGTCTTATGCGCAACGATTGTCCCTTTTGGCAACAAACCTTTTATCCTATTAGGTCCAGTTGTGGTCTTTCTCATATTATCCCAAAGAAAATCATAAGATTTTTTAGAAAGTAATTGATCATCATTGGTATAAAAAGCATGCATGATATGATTACCCGCAGAAACAGTGGTCCAGTTTTCAAATTGAATATCCCACTTTGCCTGTTGCACTCTTTCTGTATAACCTATGTTCTGATCTTTAAATCCAAGCTTTTTAAAATAAGTATCCACTACTTTTGGCCCTCCTAATAAGTCAAACATCGCATCACAACCAATATTATCACTTTCTGCAATGGTATGAAACAAAACCTCATCCAATGGCATAGTAACCCCATTAGGATGTGCATCCTTAATCGGGCTATACAGCTCCGAATTCATCGTTTCCTTACTAAAGACCAAAGGATCTTTCATTTTCAGCTTTCCCTTATCCACTTGATCCAAAATAACTATCCCTAAATGAAATTTATATACACTCTGTAAAGGATAGTGATGATCACCATTGACAATCAAACTATCCGAGAGATCATGGTTATGAATAGCTACACCTACTTTTGCATCATATTTCGACAGAATACTATCAATCTTAGGTTGTAGCTTCGCTAATTTCGGAGAAGAAACAAAGGAATTTTGAGAAAATGCTTGGGAGATACTTAATAATCCTAGTAATGAAAGAGAAAGAATAGATTTATACATATATTGTTAGTTTTCAATGGTAAATAGCATATCACAAAACTAACGATTAGCCCCAGTTATTATTATCTATTGGATAAAAATTCGGCTAATTCCCGCTCTTCCTGATTACCCTTAGCCAAATGCCTCGAAACCTTTTGATTAAATTTTTCCGTTTCCTGCATGATATCCGAATCATCTTTAAATCCTTTGATCCTACCATTAGGCATCAACATCCGTTTCAAAAGACCAAAATCAACCTTATCTTCCTTATAATATGTAAATACCTTTTCTTTGGATTCTAAAAAGTCTTTACTACCCAAATTAAACAGAAGCAAAGCAATATCTTCATTGGTGTAAGCATCTTTTTGAATATCATCATCAATAAGCAATCTCCATAAACCTTCTTTGTATTTCTGGGTATTATTCAATAATTCTGGAGATTCACTTTTAAAAGTTTCATAAGTATAATTTTGTAAATTAAGGCTGTCTTTCCCTCCTTCTGCCTTCATTTTCCGATATTGAATAAGCAGATTTTCGGACTTTTGAAAAATATCCACCAAGGTATCATATTTTTTGGTTTCTTCTGTGGATGCTCCATATTCGCAACTTGAAACCAAAGGTCCAAAAAGTATGAACAAGAAATAGGTCATTTTTTTCATGGGTTTATTTTTTGGTATACATCACTTACATCTAATTAATATACAAATAATCAACCATTTAGGTTTATAAAATATGAAAAGGCGCAAATGTAAACTTGCGCCTTTTAAATATTGAAGGTCAAAACCTTTCATTCTAAAGAAATTGAAGTGTTTATTTTACCGTAAATACCGTAGCCACAGCACGTTCACCCTCATGATCAAATTTTCCGTTATCCGATGGAAAATTAACGACTCCTTCGCCTTTAACCCATGCCGTGCTGGATCCACCACCATCATAATTAACAGCAGAAACACAGCCTAATGCCTTCATAAGAGAAGACAATTGCGGAATAGTCAAGCCCTGGGATTGAGAAGAACGACCATCTACAACTACCACAATCATTTTTTGATCTGCGGTAATCCCTACGGCCGTACGAGGATGTCTAGCCGTATTGAAATCTACATTCAATTGTGATAGTTCTTCCCCATTCTGAATCAAAAGAGGTCCGCCAGCCAATGCGATAGGTTCTGCCACAGAAGTCCATCCAGAACTTGGTTTTAAAATGATCTTAGGTTTTCCAGAGGCATCAATAACCATTGCTCCGTTTTCCCGATAAGGATTAAAACCATTTACGGTTTGATTTTGTACTACATTATCGTATTTGAAGAATACCGTTGATCCACCAACACTGGTATTGAAATAAGAACCATTAAACGCAACTAATGCATTCGCTCTAGTGGCTGCGTCACTCGTTTTCAAAAAGCCTGTTTTTACATAGGGAATTTCAATGTCAAAGCCTTTCGTCAAATCGATTTCGAACATATTGATATATTGCTTAGATTCAAAAATCTGCGAAAATTGAACATGTTTCCACATTATCCCTTCAGCCACCTGCTTGGTTTTCCAATCGGCTTTCTCTAATGTTTCCTGAAGACCTAGGGTTTCTTCCTGCGAATAATCGTATGGTAATTGGGTTCCATCATTCTTTTCACATGAAGTGAAGATTAAAAGGAAGATGAAGTAGTATATTAAATTTAGTTTTTTCATGTATTGGTTGTTTTATTAGTAATTCACCCATTTTAAGCGCAAGGGCTTCACCTGTTTTACGGTCCTTTGTTTAAGGTCAAGGGTTAAGACTTCCATATTTCTATAAAGCTGAATTTCATTGGTCTCTTGGTCCATAGAAGCAGCATTAACATTCCCTTTTCCCCATCCAAAAGGCCAGTTTTTAAAATACTGATCTGCCGACGTTTCAGTTTCCACATCAAAGTATTTTCCTTTTTTCTTGGCAATAAGCAATTTGGAATCTGAAAAGAGGTATAAAGTCCCATCTTGGATAAATCCAGTCTTCATGGAATGTTTCCATGATTCCGGGGCATTCCTCAACAGCTCATGCCAAGCTAACGGAGCACGCTGTTTTCCAGAAATTTTATCCATTGGCAGAAACTTAGCTCCATCCCATATCAACCATTGCTTCCCGTCATCAATAAAATGTAAGTCCTGTTCCAGATCTAGACCTTTTACTAATTCCCTATCTGAACTTAATTTTTCAACAGTATAGGAAGTGTTCTCTGGATTACTGACATAGAGCAGATTACCCATTAGATAATAAATAGAATCTTTAACTGACCATACCGCGTCAGGGGTTAACCACGTGCCTTTGGCAATAAATTTATCATTATCGATTTCGCCATTAAAAATATTGACATAGTCTAGTTTATCGGATTCCTTGGGTTGTTGAGATCCTTCAATAAAGAATCGGGCTACTACCCCATCATATTTTTGTAAACGTGCGGCAACCGATATGGCATGCCAATGATTAGACACCACAAAAACCGTATCCCCCGGCTGCATAATTTTTTCACCTGATGCATTTTTCAACATCCTACTGAAAATATAATTCTGAACCGTTGTCTTTGCATTTTCCTCTTTGTGGATTTTTTCAGCAGGGATTCCGCTTGCTGTCATCTGATCATACATCCTACTTGCCTCACAAATACTCGATCCATGCGCGGCACAGCCGCCAGAAACAATAATGTCGTCGAAGGATTGGATCTTATATAATCTCAAAGCAATCTGTATCCGTTCATCCAATACTTTAGGATCTGCCGATCCCAAGACCAACATGATGGTCTTGGAATGACAGAAAACGGTAGTTAGGCTGATTATACTCAGAAGTATGCTTATAGCAATTTTTTTCATGTTATTTTATTAGAGCCCCCATGATTTTATCGGTACGTTCATTTCCATTTTTATCGGCTTTGATATGCTCTTCCAATACCGGGCTATATGTTTGTCCTATAGTTATTAAAGAACTGGCATTTAAACCATGTGTTAAAGCAGGATTATTAGCACCTATTGGTAAATATTGGGCACTAAGCATGGTTGCCGGATTAAATGAAAGTCCTGAGGCCACTGAACCACCTTCGCTATATACCTGACCGGCAATGGCAGAACTTTTGATCACTGGGATAATTCCTGCATTATCAGTATACGCATCAACATCAGTAGAGTTTGCATCCTGTTTATTTCCGGAAATAATGGAATTGATAATGGTTAAGTTATTCACTTTTGATCTACGATATACGCCAGCACCCGGCCCAGGAATTTCATTTCCCGAAATAGTTGAGCTGATGATATCTATTTTACAATCATCATAGAGCATCACTGCTCCACCACCATTCTTTGAAGTACTCTTATTTCCCACCAATAAACAGTTCACTAAGATGCCGGTAGATTTTTCCCGAAGGTATAATCCAGCTCCGTAAGAAGTATTACTGTTTTGACTCACTTCGGAGTTATAAAGAATAATTTTGGCATTTGGATAGCCATGCACGCCACCAGCGGTACCTCTAGCTGAATTCTCGTTGAATTGAGAATGATAGGCTGTTAGATTTGACGTATGCATCCATACACCACCACCATTATTACCTGCATTCGTGTTATTGTTTACCTTAGAATTTTCCATGATAACATTTGCAGAACCAAAAGCATACATACCAGCAGCAAAACCAACGGTTCCTTTATCAGCGGTTGCTTTGTTCTCGATGATTTCTACATTTTTCAAATGTACCTGTGAACCACCAATGGCCATTCCTCCCCCTTGTCCACGACTAAAATTAAGTCCGTTTATGGAAATATTGGTACTTCTATCCGTCGCATTTCCTCCAGTTATCACCAAACCTTCGATATAAACCTGTGAACCTGCTTCTTTAGCAGCAGTCACCGTAACAGTATGGAATGCTTGTTTTCCACTTGCAAATCGTCCATCCAGAATCGTTTTGTACATCGCAGCATTAGGTTTTGCACCAATACTGGCGTCTTTTGAAAAGCCTCCGATCACGCTGATATTCTTATTGATTTCAAACGTTTTATCTGACTCTTCTGCGGACTCTCCATTACGAATGGTTTTTGCCGGCATATACGTACCTTCCATCATATAAATCGTACTGCCTGTGGTGGCCTTTTCCATGGCCGCATGGAAAGTGGAAGGACTTTCCCAAGAAGATCCATCTCCAGTTCCTGTAGGACTAACAAAGAAGACCGGCACTTTTCCAGATTCTTGGCTTACCAATACCTGTTTAGAAAGCTCATTGTTGATACGAACCGTAATAATTCCCGATCGTTCATCATCCTCATTGGCTTGAACCTCGAAAACAACCTTACGTTTTCCTTTTTCTAGTTCGGTCGTATCCAATACAATCCAAGCCACATCCGATTCCAACATCATATTTGCGTTAGAAAGAACATCAAATTGGTATTTTCCTGTTTTACTTCCTACCTCCATCAATTCCGTGCCTGCCATTAATTTCTCTTCAAAAGATTCCTTATCCTTTTTACAGGCAGAAAATCCGAAAAGAACCATCATAATCAGCAAATGGCTATATATACTTTTCATTATATCACTTTTTAATAGTTAAACTCGTTTGATAAGCATCCCAAAGGTGCTGGTAGCAATCCACAATTTCCTTTTCATCATTGTATTTGCATTCGTGCATATACACTCCTTTATACTTGATCTTTTCCAGGGTGGCAAAAATGCTGTTCCAGTCATTTTTCCCTCTGTTATCACAAGGTAAATAATGGTGTTCTGCTGTGCCGTCACCATTTGAAACATGCAAGGTCTTTACCCGAGATCCAAAGGCTGCCAATAAATGTTGAGGTTCAGCAATATGACAAAAATCAACTGCTAAGCCTACATCTTTGGGAAAGCCTTGAAAAATCTCCAAACATTCCTCCACGGTACGCATCAAAGGACGTTCTCTTCCATTGACAGTTAATGAAGGACCCAACATGTTCTCTACCACCATGTTTGAACGGATAGCTTTTACTTCTTTATTTAAGTAAACTACTGATTTCTGAAGTTGGGCTTTTCGTTCGCTACGTTCATTCAGTCCCAAATAAAAGGAAGGATGGAATAGGATAATCTCTGCCTTTACAGGTTTTAAAACCTGTAGTACATTCTTTTGCGCTTCCATAACCCGTAATCTACCTTCTTCATCTAATCGGGAAATGTCTAAATGCACACTGAAGGGCATGTGGATAGACCAGACCTTTACCTTGTTTCGTTTCAGGATAGCCGCCACCTCCTTCATTCTACTTGCCCAAGAGCTTGCCACTTCAGTAGATTGTAGGTTTTTATCCAACATGGCTCCAATCCCTGCAAGTTCAATGTAATTGATTCCCAAACTCTTGATGTACTGCATCTTTTCATCAGTGATTTTTTGGAAATCCAAGGCATAACCAATTGGAAATTTGGGAGTTTTAGCTTCTACCTTGCCAAAAAAGACAGAAAGACCAAGAAATAAAACGAATAAATAGCTTATCTTTTTCATATTACTTCCATCCTGGGTTTTGCACTAGGTTTTTATTCAAAATCAAATCCTCTGAAGGCAATGGCGCAAAGTAATCCCTTTCTTCATCGAAAAGTCCTCCTTGTGGGAATGGATCTAAATTTCCGGATGTCGAATTCTGTTGTCCGGTCAATGGATTCCTTAAAGTTCTTTGGTTCACATTGATAAAGGACGTGATGGATGATGGAGCACCCGAAGTACTTCCTGTGTGCAAAAACACATCTGGAACTGCATCGCCTGTAAAATCATGGCTTCCTAATCCGGAGAAATAAACTCCGACCATTGGCTTGGTTACTTTTTTACCTTCCTTCCAACGCATCAAATCATCCCAACGCAAACCTTCATTGAACAATTCTATCCTTCTTTCTCTTCTGATTTCAAGAATAACCCCTTTGTTGGCTGTATTTTCTACATTCGGATACATTTCAGCCAAATAAGGATCGGGATTAGCGTTTGCTTGAGCCAAATTCAAATTAGGCATACCCACCCTAGCTCTTAATCTATTGATGGTATTGTCCAAATCCGCTTGGGTTAATGTTCCAAGTTCTGCTTTCGCTTCTGCATTGACCAATAATGCCTCCGCAAAACGGAAGATGATGATATCAAATACAGAGGCTCCGGTTGCCCATTGGGCTCTATTGGGAAGTGCTTTGATCAAGCGGTAACCTGTAGTCGTGATATTCAAGGTTACTGGTTCGTTCTTAGATTCCCCATTTACCCTAAAATCTGGGCCTGCGGTCGTCTGTGTCAACCTTGGATCTCTGTTCTGCATCTCCTGAAAATAGGAATAGGTCTGATAATTGGCCTTATCTGTAAAACGGGAACCATCATTCATCAGGTAGCTATTCACCACATCCTTCATCAATCCATAAGAGCCTGAAGTAGCAGATGTAAAATTATAAGCTGTACTATGCACCTTAAGGCCCAATTCATAATCGACGGCCAAGATGGTTTCTATGGCGTCCTGTTTATCGCGGGCAAATAGATTTCGGTATGCCGCGGCTGCACCTCCATCCGAATATAAGGTATAAGCCGCTGAATTGATCAGCATCTGGGAGGCTTCAACCGCTTCGTTCAGGAAATTATCAGCACCTTCCAGTTTATGATATTTCCTGAAGGTCCCTTCAAATAAAGCAACCCGTGATTTCAATAACATCGCGGTATACTTGGTTACTAAATTTACCTGTTTCTCTGCGGGAATATGCTCAATAGCATAGTCCAAATCTGCCATGATGGAGTCCATGACCAAAAAACGGGAATCCCTTCCTTTGAAAAGATCTGGATCTTTTGCAGATAAGACTTTTCCGTACCAAGGCACATCACCAAAGGTCTTCACTTTGTCGTAATAAAAGTAGGCTCTAAAAAAGCGGGCAATCCCAGCATACCTAGCTTTGGCATCCTCATCGGCTACTTTATGAAAGTTCTCCAAAAAATAATTTATCTTACGAAGATTCCCCCAAGACCAACCACCACTCCCACTGGCAACAGGAACAATCCTATTTCCTTTTATTTTATCAGCAGGGTTCAAGGGCATTAAGTTGTCCGAATTGGCATCTTCCGCATAAACGGATGTCGTTGCCAACATGGTATAAAAATCATTGGTCGCCACTTCCAGGTCCTTAGGCGTATTGAAGAAATATGGAGCTTCTACCTGATCCTCAGATGGCCGCTCAAGGAAATCCTTATTACAGGATCCCAGCAAGAAAACACTTGCAGCAGCATATATATAATATTTTATCGTCATTTTTTTCATGATGTTTTCAGCTTAAAGGGTTAACATGACACCAAAAGAAACCGTTTTTCCCATCGGATAGGAACGAAGATCACCACGGTCATCTGCCGTTGCCGGCGAAGAATAATCCACCGTAGAACCTGCTTGCTCTGGATCCAAGTATTTGGTCAAACCGCCGAAACTCCAGGTAAATAAGTTTTCACCGCTAAAGAAGACCCTAAATTTGTCCACTTTTGCTTTTTGAGTCCAAGCTTGTGGGAAAGTATATCCCAAACTCAGGTTTTTAACCCTTAAAAAACCAACATTCGTTAAATAATAATCGTTCAATTCATATAATGATCGGCCAGACTGCAGGGATGAATAACCACGATAGATCTGTGGATAGGTGTTCTCGGTTTTATCAGGGCGCCAAGCATTATCTACCAGATCCTTACGGATAAAGGAAAGGTATGGACGTTGATAAGGTCCCCAGTACAGGTCTCCTGTTGGATACCAGTCTTGGCTACCTACTCCTGCTAAAGCTACTCCCATATCGATACTTTTCCAGCGCATACCTAAATTCAATCCAAATGGAAATTTAGGCATGGAATTCCCGATACGTTCCAAATCACCATGGTCAGCAAGTGTATTCTGACCTTTATTGATTTTTCCATCACCATTAAGGTCAAGGTATTTGATATCCCCAGCACGTAAATGATTCCATTCGCTATTCTGCATTACATTCAGGATATCATTATAAACTTGCGACAGGCTGTTTCCTGGGTTTGTAAATGAATTTTGGTAAGCTAATGCTTCTTCATCCGTTTGGAATTGACCAGCAATACGGTAACCCCAGATATCACCCAAACGCTCACCCTCATTGTAAGAGCTCAATAAACCATTCGGGTTATTGTATCGGGTAATGATGCCTTTGAAATTACTTACATTGGCGGTCACATTAAATTGCAATGGACTTCCAGCTAAATCAAATTTATCTTGATAAGTAACAGCTATTTCATAACCATCATTGCGCAAGGAAGCATAATTTTCCTTAGGCTCATTGGCTCCAAAAACTGCCGGTAAAGGTTCTCTTGGAAGATACATGCCTTCCACATTTTTCCGGTACCAATCCAAGTTCAGCAATAATTTATTGTTCAGGAAACCTAAGTCGGCTCCAATGTTGAAGCTCTTTGTTGTCTCCCAAGTCACCACGTTAGGTAATGGCCCTGGTACAGAAGCAAAAATCAAGCGTTCGCCGTTGTTTAACCATTCCGAAGTTCCTACATTCATCAATTCCTTAAAGGTATTTACATCAACGGTTTGGTTTCCTAACATACCATAAGAACTTCTGAATTTTAAGGAGGAAACATAAGGGCGAACAGGCTCCCAGAACGACTCCCTGTCCACTTGCCAACCTACAGATACCGAAGGAAATAATCCCCAACGACTATCTGAAGGAAAACGGGAGGAACCATCATATCGGGCATTGACTTCCAGTAAATATTTATTATCGAAATCATAGTTCAAACGGCCAAAATATCCTTGTATAGCCCAATTTGTAGCCGAACCAGAAATATTGTTCATCACGGTTGCTAAGGATAAGTTGGATAAGTCTTCGATCAACAGATCATCAGCTGTAGTGGCCACACGGTCACGGTCGAATTGCTCCTGATTAAAACCAGCCAACAATTTCAGGTTATGTTTTTCCGCAAAAGTCTTATTATAGGTGGCAAATAAGTTGAGTGCGTTGTACTTGTCTTTCCATCTATATTCCGTTAATCGATTCAATCCTACCGTACGGAAATCCAATCTGTTTCCAGCTAAATAATTAAATGGATTTAAGCGGAAACTACGCGCTGTGTTTTCAATCCTATTGCTATAATCGAAGTTGATCTGTAGGCCTTCCAAAGGTTTAGCAACCACTCGAAAGGTATTGGTAAACTCCTCATTATTGAACAATCGCCAGGTCTTACCAGAATGTAGTCCGGCATTCCCCCCTTGTCCACCAGTACCTGTACCAATATCGGTCGGAACACCATCCACCATGATCGGATAAAAAGCCATTAGGTTATACCAGGTAGTCGTGCTCCATAAACCTCCAAAACCATTGGAATACCCACCATAGTCCTTGTCCTTTTCATTGATGAATTGGATATTATTGGAGATTTCCAACCAAGAGTTTGGCGTAAATACTAAGTTCGCCTTTAGGTTCTGGCGATCCATATTGGCATCGTTATTTATGTTATTGATGCTTTCTCGTTCGAAAATCCGACCAGAAAGATAGCCTTTCAGTTTTTCTGTACCGCCAGAAATGGCAATATTATGGAAGCTAGAGGCCTGCTGTTTTTTGAACATGTGATCCCACCAATTGGATTTATGGAAGAATTTATAGGATCCATCGGCCTGTAGTTCATGGAAAGGTTCAATTTCTCCATTCGCCACCATTTTGATCGTCTCCCAATCCATTTCATTGTAATTGGTATAGGAAGAACCGTTGTAGCCAAATAGGGCAGCATCTACCGTCTTTCCATAAACATAGGGATCGGAAATATAATCTGTTCGTGCAGTTGGTGAAGTCCATCCAAAGTTATTGGTATAGGTCACAGAAGTTGTTCCTGCCTTTCCGGTTTTGGTAGTGATCAAAATAACCCCAAATGCGCCACGAGCTCCATAAATAGAGGCAGAAGAGGCATCTTTAAGAACCGTAACACTCTCGATATCGTTCGGATTTACGCGGGTGATATTCCCTTCAATTCCATCGATTAAAACCAATGGATTTCCACCATTGATGGAGTTAAATCCACGAACATTGATGTCAGGTGTCGTAGATGGATCACCATTATTCATCTGTATGTTCAAACCAGGCATTAAACCTTGTAGGGTAGTTGCAATATTAGCTTCAGGACGTAGGGCAATATCCTCGGCATTGATCTGAGAGACTGCTCCTGTTAAGTTTGCTTTCTTTTGGATACCATAACCAACTACAACGACCTCATCTAAACCACTAACGGATTCCTTTAACACAATATTGATGGCCGAAGTTCCGGAAACTTCGATGGTCTGGCTTTCATAACCCATCGCAGTGATAACCACAGTTGCAGATGCAGTTGGACTGCTTAATCGGAAATAACCCTTATCATCGGTGGCTGTTGCCAGGTTGCTGTTCAATAAAGATACCGATGCCCCAGTAATGGGTTGGCCCTGTTCATCCTTGACATAGCCTTCGATAACTCGTTGAATCGATTCTGGATTATTGCTCAACTCGGTACGTGATTTAATAAGTACCATGTTGTTTTCCACGAAAAATACCAGTCCATTTGGTGTCAACACCTTCTTTAAGACCTCCTTTACGTCTTTATTTTCCACAAAAACGTCCATCCTTTTCAGGTTGCTGACTTGGTTATTGCTATAAAGAAAATCGTAATTCGTTTGATTTTGAATATCCTGTAAAATGTCCTGTAAGGTTGCTTGCTTGGCACGGATGCTGATCTTCTGTCCGAAGGTCGAAGCACTCACATGTAGCATGGTTCCAAGTAACAACAACGAAACCAGTTTCATAATTAACAAAAGTTTGTTTAGTCCTATTTTTGTCGAATAGGGATTTCTAGTAAAAAAATAATACATTTGATTAGTATTGGGTAAATAATTTACTGCTAATAAGGATTTTATCCATGCAAAACACGGGAGGGTGGCCGCCCTTCCGTATCTTTCTCTTTCACAACTACTTTCTTACGAACACCCTCCCTTCTCTAATTTCAAATTTTAGGTTCGATATCTTTTCCATTCCATGAAGCACATCGTGTAAACTGCGGCTGCGCACAATAGAACCTGTAAAATGTTCCTCACTGTTAAATTCATAAACAACCTCTTTGATGTCGTACCAATTAATAATGTCGTTCATGATTTCTCTTACACTGGCATTCTGAAACCTAAAATACCCATCGCGCCAGGCAAGGACTTCGCGAAAGTTTGCTCTCACTTTTTTCATCCCATTTCCAGCTTGTCCATTTGCTTGTTCGCCAGGTTTTAGCATCAACGCTGCCTTCGATGAATTCACTTGTACACTCCCTTTTAAAAGACTGGTTTTTGATTGTTTGGCGGTAGGATAACTTTTCACATTGAATTGGGTTCCTAATACTTTAACTTGATAATCTTTCGTCTTCACCAAAAAAGGTTTTTCAGGATTATGGGCCACTTCAAAGAAGGCCTCTCCGGAAAGCTCACTGTTCCTGTTTTCTTCGTTAAATTCAGCACTTATTTTAAAAACTGAACCTGAGTTTAGGAAAACTTTGGAGCCATCAGGAAGTTGAAGATTATAGCTGGTACCTTTTGCTGTTCTGAATTCGTGAAAGGCTTTGTTGGCTTGTGCTAAACTCTTGCTGAACGATACTTTGATCATATCATCTGCTGTTTTGGAAAGCTCCACCCCATCATGCTCCATTCCTTTTTCTGATACATCCTCCAATGCTACTTCGGTCCCATCAGCCAATAATATAGCCGCACTTTCATGTAAAGGGTTAGAGACCTCCTTACTTTCAACATTAGCTAATACATTTATATCTTTATGAGTTAAGGATTTATCTTTAAGGCTGTATAGATAAAAGCCTATACCTGATGCAATCAATAAAGTAGCAGCTATGGAAATCCATTTATAGTTTAGACGCTTGGTTTTAGGGGAAGATTGTAGTTCAACTTGATTCAACAAATTTTTATAAACCTGCTGTTGATCAAATTCATGATGCTTGTCAATAGGTTGAACGCTATCCAAGGATTGGTAGAATAGATCTTCATGTTCTTCCAATAGCTGAAGATATTCCTGAAGTTCCTCCTCGGAAATAATATTATTTAAAAATTTTTGATTTAATTCTTCGAAACGATTCTTATGCACAATTTAAGTATTAACTATACTATGTACACACGAAGGAGCGGATAGGACTATAAGAAAAACAAAAAAATAAAAAAATACAGATAATCCGCCTTCTTAAAGGTGTGACGAAGGGTTTTTAAGGTTTGGACAATCGTATTCTTAACCGTATTTGGGGAAATACCTAATTCATCTGCAATTTCTTTATGCGATTTGCCTTCTTCTCTACTCATGATCCATACCTGTTTTTGGCGTTCAGGTAATTGATTCACAGATTCTTGAAGAATTTTATTGATTTCGGAAAGTTGATGAGCAGAATCCTCAGCCAAAACAGCCATATTTTTTATCAATTCCTGCTGGGCTAACAGATCATATTTCATGGATCTCAATTGGTTATAACAGATTCTCTTAGCGATCACATAGATATATGGCCATAAATCCTTGGCATCATCCAACTCTTCCCGATGCATCCAGACCTTCAAAAAAGTTTCTTGGACGACCTCTTCCGCTTGTTCCTTATTTTTCAGAATATGGAAAGATAGGTTATAAATATTAGCAGAATAAGCATCAAATACAACCTGAAAGGCCTGAATACTGCCTTTCCTCAAATCAATATATACTTGATTTTGTATGGTCATGTTGATCGAATGCTTTTAATAAGTAAATGAATCCAAATTTAGCCAACTAATATTAACAGTATATTAAATTTGAATTTGTCCGGATTATATGGTTATAGAAACCACATCATGATTTCTGGTTTAAAATTACAGTTTTAAATGCTTAGTAAAAATTAAAAGCGAAAATCTTTTCGCTTTTAATACTTTATTTTTTCTGAAATTGCTGTTTGAATCTTTGCAATTCAGCATCAATAAGATTTGGCCATGCCTGCAAACCTTGTCTAATGATTTTTTCACCTTCTGTAGGATCAAAATCAATAGTTGCATTGATGGCATCCTGTTGTAATTGATCCAAATACTCTTGCTTTGGTGGCACATTTGGATCTACATTTTCAGGCTCTTCATTTACTTTTGGATTGTTTTTAGGATTACTCATAGTATATTATTTTAAATTATTTAATCATTTTTTTTACTTCTTCCAATTCATCAATATCAGTTACTGTTTTATCTTTCCGCCATCTTAGTATCCGAGGAAAGCGTAAGGCTACACCAGATTTATGCCTAGAACTCCAACCAATTCCTTCAAAGGCAATTTCAAAAACCAATTCTGGTTTAACAGTACGTACCGGACCGAATTTTTCAATTGCATGCTTGTTCACAAAGCGGCTAACTTCCTGGATTTCCATGTCCGTTAATCCAGAATAGGCTTTGGCAATACTTACCAGATTGTCTCCATCCCGGACCGCAAACGTATAATCGGTATAATAGCCACTCCTTCTTCCTGCTCCTTTTTGGGCATAGATCAATACAGCATCTATCGTGAGTGGATCAACTTTCCATTTCCACCAATCCCCTTTTTTCCTGCCGGTATGGTAGATGGAGTTCTTTGCCTTCAACATCAGTCCCTCACTGTTCATTTCCCTCGACGCTTCCCTTAAGTTGCCCAATATTTCTAGACTTGAAAATTCTAACAGCGGTGATAACATAAAAACAGAATCTTTTTGCTTTTCATATAAATTCCTTAGTAATTTACGTCTCTCAACCATTGGAAATTGCCTATAATCAACATCCTTATATTCCAGAATATCATAGAGATACATGCTGACTGGAATCTCTTTAATAAACTTTTCCGTTAACTTTTTCCTGTTCAGTCTTTTCTGCAAAAAAGTGAAATTGAGGACCTGCTCTTCTGCAAATGCAATTATTTCTCCATCCAACACAAAATCGTCCTCCCACTTTAATACCTCTTCCACAATCTCAGGAAACTGGTCTGTTACTAATTCCTCTCCGCGCGACCAAATGAATACTTCTCCTTTTCTCTTAATAATCTGTCCACGGATCCCATCCCATTTATATTCAGCAAACCATTCTTCAGGTTGGAGTATGGTCGATTCCAAATTCTCCAAAGCGTAGGCCAGACAAAATGGATATGGTTTGGAGAGGTTGCTGTCCGAATAGCCTCCTTGAATCAAGGTATCGAAATCCAATTCTTCAAAATCCCATTTCCCCATGATACTATGGGCTACGGCGTTGGCATCAAGATTATATTCTTTCGCAATCGCATTGATCATCCCTTTGGATGAAACCCCGATTCTAAAGCTTCCGCCCAATAGTTTATTGAAAATAAACCTTTCCAAATGTGGTAAGCCGTCCCAAGCCCAAAGTACAAATTCCTTTTTCTCTTCATCGGATTTCCCAGACAGCTCTTGGATTTTTTCCATCCATTCACTCAACGAAAAATCTAAATAGGTCGTAGGTTGTGGCAATAAGAGGGAAATGGTTTCTGCTAAATCTCCCACTGAAGCATATGATTCCTGGAAAAGCCAATCCGATATGCCTGTTTTATAGATCAAACATTCCCGAAGCAATTTAGTTCCTACTATCCTTCTTGGTCTTTTCCCAGCAAAAAGATTCAATAACCATAATTTATCCGCATTTTCTGCTGTTTTTAGGAACAGCGATATCGCTTCCAATTTTTGGTTGGTTTTATTGGTACTATCCAATTGATTGATCAAGACAGCGAATTCTTTCATGAGGCTATAGTTTCATCTTCATCTTTTCCAAAAGCAGTGGTTATTTCCGATGCTTCAATCCCTAATTCATTGATATATTTCGTAAAAATGGCCGTCTGGCCATGGGTGACATAGACCTGTTCTGCACCGGTTCCTTTGACTACCTCAATCAAATCGTTCCAATCCGCATGATCGGATATAGCAAAACCGGCATCAGCACTTCGCCATCTTCTCGCCCCTCTTACCGCCATCCATCCCGAACAGATGCCGTAGGCCATATTGGGTATTTTCCGAATGATATTGGTTCCTACCAGAGAGGGCGGCACAATTACAATCTGTTGGTTTACATGTTTGATCCCCTCTTCAAAATCCAAGATATGATATGGAGGTAATGGAATATCCAATTCCTCAAATGCCTGATTCAAACGAGCAATGGATCGATGTACATAAATCGGCCCAAGCTGGCCGACCGCTTTTAATATCCGTTGCGCCTTTCCCAACGAGTACCCCACGAAAACACTGGTTTTTCCCATTTGCTGATTCTGCTGAACCCAATTCTGCAGACCTTTGTTTTGTTCGTCTACGGAATCCCAATTATATATGGGTAAACCAAAGGTACTTTCCGTCACGAATTCATGGCACGGAACCAATTCAAAAGGCGTAGAAATTCCATCGTTCTGTAATTTATAATCGCCAGAAACGACGGCCACCCTGCCTTTATATTGCATTCTGATTTGCGCTGAACCGATGATATGGCCTGCAGGATGAAAGGATACTTCCACCCCATTAATGGTAATTCGCTCTTGATAGGTAATTCCCTGTACTTGTATGTTATCCCCTAAACGGATTTTTAGAATGGGAACTGTGAAGTGATGGCATAAATATCGTTTCATACCGGCCCTTGCATGATCGGCATGTCCATGCGTGATGAGCGCCTGGTCGACGGGCAACCAAGGATCAATATAAAATCTTCCAGGTATACAATAAATCCCTTCCTTCCGAAATTCCAATAAGCTCATACGTAATGAACCTAAATTGGAAAGACATTGTTTGAAATCGTAAAATTAAAATTTATTAAAACCAAAATATGTTTACGTTGTTGTATTAATAGAACGCACAACAAACGTGTAACACATTAATTAAACTATATAATATGGACTCATTAGATTTAAAAGGAAGATGGAATGTCTTAAAAGGCAAAATTAAACAACAGTATGCAGATTGGACTGATGATGATTTGTTGTATGTTGAAGGAAAAGAAGATGAGCTTTACGGAAAGCTTCAAAAGAAAACCGGAAAAACTCGTGAAGAGGTACAAACTTGGTTGAGTGATCTGGATAAAGATTAATTATTCGTTTATGCTTATTTAGATCTATCATAGATTTTTAAGCGTAGATAAAAATTAATCTAAAGGAATAAGCCTAACAAAAATGTTAGGCTTATTCTATTTAAAAGCTAAATCTTAATGATTAGAAGGATTAGCAATATTGTTTACCTAATAAAAAAAGATGATATGAAGTATTCAAAATATTTAAAAATTGCAGTTGGGACGGCATTATTGGTTGGCCCATTTATTTTTCAGGCCTGCAAGTCGGTAAAAGTACCTGCTGGTGTCCAGGTAGTGGATAATTTCAACATTAAATCCTATGCTGGAAAATGGTATGAGATCGCACGATTTGATTTCAAACATGAGAAGGATATGGATCAAGTAACAGCGGAATACACCTTGAATGAGGATGGCAGCGTGAAAGTCTTGAATAGAGGTTTTGACACAGTTAAAAACGAAAGGAAGGAATCAGAGGGTAAAGCTAAATTCATTGGCGAAGAAACAAGAGGTGCGTTGAAAGTATCCTTTTTTGGGCCATTCTATAGTGGCTATAATGTCGTAGCCATGGATCCTGATTATGAAAATGCCTTGATCTTTGGAGAAAGCAAAGATTACATCTGGTTTTTATCCCGTAATAAGACCATGCCGGGTCAAGTCAAACAAAAATTCCTGAAACTTGCTCACGATGCAGGATATGATTTAGATCGTTTGGTCTGGACCAAACAATAGGAAATTGTCCTTTGTAGCTGCATATCTTATTATTTGGAATAGATTTAACTATTTAAACCCTATTAATATTTATTTTATTAATTTTCGGCACAAATAGGAATCAATGATTAAAATATTAAGAACCTTCAACCTACATTTTGGTGAGGAATCCCGTGAGAAGGTCATGGAGGATGTCAAGGCCAATATTTCTTTTAAAGGAGCCAATTTATGGGTATTGGCCTGTGCGATTGTTATTGCCTCAGTTGGTTTAAATGTGAATTCAACGGCCGTGATAATTGGTGCCATGCTTATTTCACCCTTGATGGGTCCTATTGTCGGAGCCGGATTTTCCTTGGGAACCTATGATTTTGATCTGCTTAAAAAATCAGCTAAGAATCTGGGGGTAGCCACTTTGGTCAGCCTTTTTGTATCCTTTCTTTATTTTTTATTGAGCCCATTCAAAGAGGCACAATCTGAACTTCTGGCCCGTACTGCACCCAATATTTACGATGTACTGATCGCCTTTTTTGGAGGGCTTGTTGGTGGTATTGCCATTACCCGAAAGGAAAAGGGAAATCCAATCCCTGGTGTGGCTATTGCAACTGCCTTAATGCCTCCCTTATGTACCGCAGGATATGGATTGGCAATTGGAAACCTAGCTTATTTCTCTGGAGCCATCTACCTGTATACCATCAACTGTTTTTTCATCTGTATATCTACTTTCTTGATCGTCAAATTATTGAAGTACCCAAAGGTAAAGTTTGTTGATCAAGCAAGGGAAAAGCGGATCACCCGCATTATTTCGGTTCTTCTAGTTATTATGTTGGTACCTAGTTTTTACTTGGCCTACAGTCTATTACAGGAACGTAAATTTGCACAGAACGTATCCCAATTCATAGAGAAGGAATTTACATCCAAAGGGCATACCATCATCTTTGAGAGAACCCAATTTAATTCAAGAGTGAAAAAAATAGAATTGGCCTTATTATCCAAGCGATTCAATGCGGCAGAACTAAAAGACTTGAATGATCGATTAGAAAATTATAATCTGACAAATACCGAATTGTTGATCCGTCAAGATAGCACAGATCTTAAAAGGGATATCCTGGCCGAGATCAGCAAACAATCACAACATGTCTCAGAAAAAGACATTACTATACAGAATTTAAGGAACGAACTGTCTACCTATACATTCAATGATAAAGAACTGATCCAGGAAATTACTACCCTATTTCCCGAAATAAGTCCATTTTCCATAGGGAAACAATTGGTATTTATCAATCCAGATAGCAGTTATGCCGAAGTAGTGTTGCTGCATTCTTCCAAAAAAAATGTAGCTGATGCAGAACTTAAGCGGTTATCGGATTGGTTGAAGATCAAACTTAAAAATCAACAGATCAAAATCGTTGCTGATCCCAACAGTTAATATTTCAAACTAATTCGTTTCTGAGCTGTTGTTTTTATACGGATAAACATACATTGATAAAAACACAGTAGCTATGAAAAACGAGATCTTAGAGTTAGAAAAACAATATTGGGCGGCCATGGCGGCGCATGATTTCAAAACCGTCACCAACTTAACCCATTTCCCATGCATATTAACTGCTAAAAATGGGGTTCGTGAAGTGGATGAAAAGGCATTTCAGGAGGGATTTGAGCAAGCTAAGGAAATGGAGATGAAAATAGTGGGTATTAAGGATGAAAAAGTTCAGATGCTTTCAGATGACTACGGAATCATTGGCTATACCGTTGAAATCGAACATGTTGTAAAAGCAGAAACTACGCGATCAAAAGCAGCCTGCAGTTCGGCATGGATCAAAGAAGATGGAGAGTGGAAATGTGCCTTGCATTCGGAAACAGAAATAAATCAATAAATTATTTAGAATAAATTTAAATAATAAAAAAAGTGTAGTACATTTGCCTCAAATTAGAATTGTTCTAAACAATGAAGGCAGTGTACTATTTTTATATTACCATTCTTCTAATTTGCCTGCATCAAACTGCTCTTGCCCAACAACCTTCCTTACAAGGTCGCGTAATCAACCAAGATAAAGAGCCCATAGTTTTTGCCAGTGTCCATTTTGAAGAATTAAAATCTACTATATCAACAGATAATGAGGGTCGGTTTTCCATAAAATTACCGGCTAAACCCCAGGATCTTCATATCCGAGTTAGTGCTGTTGGTATGAGGACCCGCCTTTTGCTAATCAAAAAACAAGACTTAGCAAAGCCTGTGTTTATTACCATGGAAGGATTGAGCTATACTTTGGAAGAGATCAATGTCCGTCCCTTATACGAATCGACCTTAAACTCCAATAGTTCCATTGTTTTTGATGAAGAAGCGATAGAAAAGATCCAGGCATTTAGCTTAATGGATATTCTCAACACCATTCCAGGAAAAGCAACGACTGCCCCAACCATTGATGCTCCGCAGACCATTACTCTAAGAGGTATTCAAGGTGGAGCATACGATTTAAATAACTCCTTAGGTGTTCCGATCATTATGGATGGGATCTATCTTTCGAATGACGCCAATATGCAGGCGAGGGCGTTTTCACAATGGGGAATGAGTAGTGCAGCTTTAGGTGGAGCTAATGGGACTCCTGGTGGTGATGTACCATTTACAGGAATTGATCTAAGGGAAATTCCAGTGGAAACCATTGAAAAGGTGGAAATCATTCAAGGCGTTGCTTCCGCAAAATATGGCGAATTAACAGATGGTGCCATATTAATAGATCGAAAAGCCGCGAAAACACCCTACTCTTTCGTGACTAATATTAATGGCGGTTCAAGCAATTTCAGTGTTTCAAAAGGGTTTGATCTAAAAAAGAGATTAGGCGCTTTGAACCTGGGTATAAACTACGCCATTAGTAATCCAGATCCAAAAGACAGAATAAAACAGTTTGATCGTTGGAATACTTCCCTCATGTGGACCGTATCACCTGTTAAGAACATCAAAAATACCCTAAGTATCGATTATGGTTTTCGAAATGACGAAATGAAATTCGATCCTGATGATGCCGATCAGCAGACTTCCTTGACAAAAAACACGAATTTTCGGATAAGTAACCGACTGAACATTGATTTCGAAGATAAATTTGTCGATCAGGCAAATTTTAGTATCTCTTACTCCAAAGGTTCCCAGCACAGTTATAAGCAGTGGTTGCTGAACCAATTACCCAGAGGTTATGCTTATAAAGATACTACCGGAATTTATGAAGGTGTTGTGCTTTCAGGAAGATATATTGCAGAAGAGGAGATTCTCGGAAAACCGATAACTGGCTCTGTTAATTTAAATCTATCTTCAAAAATTGAAACTGGAGAAATACTACATTTTATTTCCTATGGGTTTTCTGGGAATTATTCCAACAATGGCGGACAAGGTATTATAGCCGATCCAGATAAGCCTCGGTGGATAAATCAAAACGGCCAGAATGCCCGACCCTACTCCTTTCAATATTTAGATCCGTTGATCAATTACGGTTTTTTCTTTTCCGACAGTTTTAATCTGTCCTTGGGCAATCGGAAATTAATATCAAATTTAGGATTAAGATTAGATCAGCAAAATGGTTCCTGGTCATTGCAACCTCGGTTGAGTACTACCTTACGCTGGAATTCCAACTTGAATTTCAATGCAGCTTTTGGTATCTCCACCAAGAGTCCGACCATGGTACATCGCTATCCCCCACCGACTTTTCTGGATATCCCACTTATTCTTGCCTACAACAGTGAAGATGCATTATATCTAGTTTATACAGAGAAATTTTTGGCAGACAACAGTCATCTGAAACCATCAAAATCCAGTCAATTTGAAGTTGGAGCTCGATATCAGACGAAAACCTTCAGCACTACTTTAAATGCCTTTTTCAAAAGTAATAAAGATGGATTCCATACCGTACAATCCTATAGAAAAATAACTGTTCCGGAATATACCTATCAATTTGACGAGAGCTTGCGGGAAATAACCTACCAAAGTACAGGTAAGACGATCGATTACTACAATTATGGAGGATACAAAATGGGGAACCATTTAAATTCAAATTCCTACGGTGTGGATTGGATGCTCAACATCAATAAGATCAAGGCAATCGAAAGCTCCTTTAATATGAGTACCTCCTTCATTGTATCGGAAGAAAACAATAAGAGTTTTGATGTTGTTAATCTCATTCAACCGATAAAGATCAATAGTGAAAGTATCTGGTATTTAGCCTATCCGCCAAAATCCAATAATAAAAAACTGAATATGCTCAGTAAATTTGGAAGTACAACCCATATACCCAAACTTGGATTTGTCATTATGGCCAACTTCGATCTCTTCTGGTATAATATGACCAAGAGCAAATATGGTACGAAAATACAACAGGCTGTTGGTTATTTTGGATCTGATATGAACCTCCTCCCTTTCCCAGAAGATTTGGATCAAATCCCGGTTCGAGATGTGACCTTAAACAATTCCAACCAACCCTTTATTTATGGGTGTCTAAATCTCTCAGTAGCCAAAGAAATTAAAAAGAAGTTCAGGATTGCAGTTACTGCCTATAATGTATTGAATATTCAACCGGAACATATCGAATATTCTTCTTCAAATAGCGAAATATTTACTGTCAATAAATACAATTCTCCACTAAGTATTACGGGTGGAATATCATTTAAATTTTAATCATATGAAATACAGACTAATTACCCTATTTTTTTTAGCTTTGGCTTTCCTACAAAGCTGTAAAAAAGACATCGACACCATTCAACCTGTAAGTATCAGCCTTCAATTGGAAGTAGACCAGACCCTTTTCAATTACAAAATTCCATTTGAAAAAGCGAATGTAGAGATTATCAACAAAACCAATAATGAAAAGTATACCGCCAAAGCGAATGCAGATGGATTGGTGAATTTTAATTCCCTTAGCCCTGGAACCTATTCCTTAAATGTTTCTCTAGAATTAGATGCAGAGGAAGTATCCTCCTTAAGTGGACAGGTGACAAGCCAAGACCTACATTTGAACTACAGTGCAGACAACCTTAACTTCACAACAAATTATTCCAGCAATATCAGGTTGATATCCAGTACGCCTGTTGGGAATTGGGTATTTAAACAAATATATTATGCAGGTTCAAATACCAGTAAAGGTGCAGTAACACGAGATCTATTTGTTGAAATCTATAACAATTCAGATCAGGTATTATATGCAGACAGTTTGGTTTTTACCATCGTTTATGGCAAAACGAATAATAATACAGCTGAATTCCTGTTACCAAACCTGCAGTTTGACTGGAGTAAATCCTTAGGCATGAATGTAAACAATAATGCCAACGAGGATTATGTTTATGCAAAGGCCATGTTTATGATTCCATCCGATGGATCTGGAAAAAAATATCCTGTACAGCCTGGGAATAGTATTATCATTGCCGAAACAGCTATTGATCATACCAAACCGTATACCTTGAACAGCGATAAAGTGCAGGAAATTGAGGATCCGACTTTAACAGTTGATTTAAGTAAAGCAGATTTTGAAGTGTATTTATATCCTTATGAGCAAAAGATCCAGCCTGGACGCACAAAATTCGCTTCTGATATCGATAATCCTAGCGTTATGGATGTAGAAACTATCTTCGCTACTGGAATGAGGGATATGGTGCTGAACCCACAGGGAAAAGACTCCTACGCATTATTTAAAGCCAGCTCTGCAGTTGATCCCAATAATTTCCCAAAATATCCAGAACCAACTACGAAGACCGTAACGACTGAAACGACAAGATACCCACAAATACCAACCGATATCTTAATGGATGCCGTAGAAATTTCATCAGTATTGGAAAAGGATAAAACACCAAGAAGGTTGCATATTTCCTTGGATGCAGGTTCGGCAGCCACGCTTTCTGGACCTTATTCCAGCCAATCGGTGGTCAGAAGAACAAAACAGACGGTAAATGGACGTCGAATCTTACAGGACACCAACAATTCCTCTAAAGATTTTGGCGTTTTGACCAAAGCGGACCCAAGTAAAACAGCAAGTTCATTTATTGATTAATGCGTTTATATCTAGTTATCATTTGGAGTTTACTCACCCTTCCATCCTGCCTTTATGCGCAGGATGAAAGGGATTCTATATACCAATCAGAAATCATCGGTAAGCTGATTAAAGATCATTTCTTGCAGCACCATTTGAGTTACCCCAAAAACTTTGGGGAAGTGGAACTGAATTACCAAGGAACATCCGGAGATCTCCGTTTGGCCCAAGAAGCCTATTCCCAAAGAAACATCAATTTCTATGCTATTGGATCAAATGAACTCGGTAAATTTCAAATATCTGGTGATTTTTTGTTCAACAAAAAATTGACGGATAGCTTATCATTTGGTCAAAGAAATGATATGGAACCTTGGAATCCATACAGTTATTATGCTTCAAAAGCAGGGAATTATGAGAGCCAATTATATAGAAGTAATTTCACGCTTTCGTATCAATTAGGGAAAATATTAAGACCATTTATGCAAATCAATTACCAATATCTTTGGACCACAGGTTCTGTGGATCCCAGATTTGATAATAAAGTATTTGGTATTCAATATAGACCAGGATTACAGGTAAATGTGAAGAATTCTAGTGTTGCCTTAGCAGCTATAATCGGCAATGGTAGGGAATCACAGGCCATATCCTATAAGAATAAGAACTATTCCCAAAGTCTCCAATATCCTGACCGAATTCATTACCTCAGTCTTGGATATGGAAATAATGCCATTAAAGACAGTTTGAACAATCGTAAGTACACTGATTTATGGGGACTGGAAGTCAGTTTGCACCAGCCACTTAGCACCAACACCTCACTGGATATCCTATCTTCTTTAAAAAAGAACAAACAGGAATTCACTACAGACCAAAAGAGCACTAATAAGGTTTATCATGTTCGTGGAATCTACCATGAAGATCAATATTTCGGATCGGCTACTTTATTCAAAACCACGCCTAGCTTAAATCAATACCTGAATCTGAAGGCAGATTATATCAGGGGTTATGATTTCATAAGAGACCTATCGGCTGACTTGTCAAAATCAAATTATTCGGTGAATGTCTTAAATTCCAGCTTGAACTATTTGGCAGAACAACAATCCCCTAAGCCTATCAATTTCCTTTATGGCTTAGATCTTTCGTATTTTCAGGTCCATCGGCAGGATAATGCGCAATCCATTGATGTATCCAATGCTAATTTAAAAATTCAAGGAACATTTGGAGCCAATATAAAGACAGGAAATGCAGAACTGCTCCGTTTTCAAATCAATCCTTTTTACCGCACTTCTATTTCAGATGATCTGAAATATGCTGCGAATAGTATGAACCATTATATTCAACAAGTCGTTTTTTGGGATTATACCTATTACAAAACCAACCTTTTAGGCGCTAAATTAGGAGCCGAATGGCAATCCCGGAGCTTGTTCAAACAATATATTTTCGCGGTTAAAGCTGACTATCAGATTGAACAGGGAAAAATCAAGCCCTCTGAATACATTATAAATCATCCAATTGGAAATTTAAATAGGCAACAATTTCAAATTGGGGTTAAATTATATCTGTAAATTCCTTCGTGCTTTAGGAAACAAAACTTAAATTATGCTGTCTTTATTCTATATTTACAGCATACTTATAAGAAACATGATCATTATTAACAATTACGAAGAGTACAAATCACATGAAGGAAAGGTGTTAGGCGTTTCACAATGGCACCAGATCGATCAAGCACAGATCAATAAATTTGCGGATGCTACGTTAGACCATCAATGGATCCATGTGGATGAAGAAAAGGCTAAAAATGAAGGTCCTTTCAAATCAACGATTGCCCATGGATACCTTACGCTTTCCCTGATCCCCTACCTTTGGAAACAGATTGCTGATGTCAGAAATGTAAAAATGGAGATCAATTACGGTATTGAGAATCTACGATTTGGAGCTCCAGTATTGGTCAATGATGAAGTCCAATTGGAAGCAACCGTAAAATCCATAAGTAATTTAAGGGGAACAGTAAAAGCGACCATTACCGCCAAATTAAATGTTAAAGGAAATAACAAGCCGGTATATGTTGGCGATGTGGTATTCCTATATCATTTTAACGATAAATAGATAAAAATTTCGAAACTTACATAATTTAGTATAATTTTACACTAATTATTTAGGTATGAATTATCATTTTTTACATGAACTGTTGGATTCTGCAGCTGCTTATGAAGCAAGCCAACAGGAAACAAATCAGGAAAAGAACCTACAAGGTTATATCGATTGGTTAACCCGTAAAAACCAGGATTGGGAAGATCCAACCTGGCAAGGCAAGGAACTTGGCCGTTCAGCAGAAAGTGTGATCTGCACCCTACTCATTCACATGGGAAGGTATGCAAAATCCTATTCAAAAGCAGCTATTGAAGGATCTGATTTTTCTACCCAAGATGAATTCATATTTCTGATTAATCTAAAAGCACATGGCTCCATGACCAAAATGGAGCTTATAAAATTAAATAAACAAGAAAAACCAGGAGGGATTCAGACCATCAATAGATTAATAAAGATGGGTTGGATAAACCAAGTAGCATCCCAAGAAGATAAACGTGCTAAACTAATTCACCTTACTCTAAAAGGGGAACAAGCTTTGGATGCCCAAATGGATAAAATACGTACGGCTACTAAAATAGTTTCTGGCAACCTCACGAACATTGAAAAAAATCAACTGATTCATTTATTAACTAAATTGGATCTCTTCCATGAACCCATCTACGAAATGCATCCTTCTTCTGATCATTTATTGGATATTGGGATAGAAAAAATTAGTACAAAATAAAACCTTTTATATTTTTTTTGGTTTATAATTATATTAATATCAAGCGATATAAGGGTATAATTATACTTTTAAAACTCTTTATTTAGTGTATTTATATACTTTTATACACTAAATTTCTATATTTGCTTTTGATATTGATATAATATTATACCAATGAATCGAAGCAAAAGAAAAAAAGTAATCATAATTGGCGCGGGTATTTCCGGTCTATCGGCCGCATGTTATGCAGCAAAAGCAGGACATGAAGTGCATATTCTAGAAAAAAATGGAAGCCCTGGAGGACGTGCTCGTCAATTCAAGACCGAAGAAGGTTTTACTTTTGACATGGGGCCCAGTTGGTATTGGATGCCCGATATCATCGAAAATTTCTTTCAAGATTTTGGATTCCGCTCAGCTGATTTTTATACGCTTGACCCATTAAATCCACAGTTTGAATTCATTAGTAAAGATAAAAGAGTATCCATACCAAAGGATGCCAAGGAGATAAGAGCTTTATTCGAATCAGAAGAACCTGGAGCAGGAAAGAAATATGATGATTTCATGCGTGCTGCAAAATTTAAATATGAGGTGGGCATGCAGCAATTTATTGACAAACCCTGCCACTCTATCCTAGAATTTACGAAACCCTCCCTCCTTTCCTCCGCCTTAAAGCTTCATCTTTTCCGAAATTTCAGGTCTTACGTAGGATCTTATTTTAAATCACCATTGCTAAGATCTATCATGGAATTTCCGGTGATATTTTTAGGAGCCTCACCAGCTAAAATCCCTGCCATGTACAGCTTAATGAATTATGGGGGCTATGAACTGGGGACTTGGTACCCACAGGGTGGGTTCTTTGAACTGATCAAAGCCATGGTAAAAATTGCGGAAGATTTAGGCGTAAAAATCCATTACCATGCTGCTGTTAAAGACCTTAAGCTGATAGCCGATCAGTCTAAAAATGTGCGCATTGCCTCTTTCAAGATTCAAAATGAAACGCATACCGCCGATGAAATCATTGCTTCCTGTGATTATCAGCATATGGAATCCCTGCTTCCTGAAAAATTCAGGAATTATTCATCATCTTATTGGGAAAAGAAAACCTTCGCACCTTCCAGTTTGATCGTTTATCTGGGAATCAAAGGAAAGATACCTTCCATGAAGCATCATACTCTATTTTTTGACGCTGGGCTGGATGAACATCTCGACGAAATATATAAGGAAAAATCCTGGCCGAAAAACCCTTTATTCTATGTGTGCTGTCCGTCTAAAACGGATCCGCATGTAGCTCCTTCAGGTGCTGAGAATTTATTTCTGTTGATGCCTTTGGCCACAGGTCTTGAGGATACTGAAGAAGCCCGGGAGAAGTACTTGGATATCATGCTTTCCCGCATTCAGAAACATTTTGAATGCCCCGAAATTAAGGAACGAATTTTATATAAAAGGAGCTATTGCGTGGCAGATTTTAAGAAAGATTACCATGCATATGGTGGAAATGCCTATGGATTGGCCAACACCTTATCGCAGACTGCGATCCTAAAGCCTAGTATCAGAAATAAAAAGATAAAGAACCTGCATTATACCGGTCAATTAACGGTTCCAGGGCCTGGAGTTCCACCTTCGCTGATCTCCGGAAAGATTGTCGCAAATGAGATATAAAGATTATGATGTATTCAAAAACATAAGCTATGAAGAAATTATATGATGAATTGGCTTATAAAATAAGTCAAGAAACCACCCAAAAATATAGCACTTCATTTTCACTGGGGATTAAAGCTATTGATAGGCACTTGAGACCAGCAATTTATGCGATCTACGGTTATGTAAGGTTAGCTGATGAGATCGTCGATAGCTTCCATGGATTCGACCAGGAACTTCTTTTGAACGAGTTTGAAAAGAACACCTTTGAAGCCTTGGAAAAAGGAATTTCGCTGAATCCCATCCTGCAGTCGTTTCAGGACACGGTTCGACAGTATCGAATTGACTATCAGTTGATCCATCAATTTCTTCACAGTATGCGTATGGATCTTAAAAAAGTGGAATATGATCTTGATCGATATCAGGAATATATCCTGGGTTCTGCAGAGGTGGTCGGCCTGATGTGCCTGCATGTTTTCGTGGAAGGTGATCACACGCAATTCGAACGTTTAAAACCATACGCCATGAAGTTGGGGAGTGCTTTTCAGAAGGTCAATTTTCTTCGCGATCTGAAAGCTGATTTTGAAACCTTAGGACGAAGCTATTTTCCGGAAATCAACCTACGACAATTCAATTGCGAAATCAAAAAGTCCATTGAAAAGGATATTGAAAAAGATTTTCAGGAAGCTTTTGTTGGTATTCAACAATTGCCCATCTCATCCAAATTTGGTGTTTATTTAGCCTATACATATTACCAAAGTCTATTTCAAAAGATTAAAAACACAGCAGCGAAGGAGATCATGCAGAAAAGAGTACGGATTCCGAATACGCAGAAATTCTATCTGCTGATGTCCAGTTACATGAACTTTCAGATCGCACGATTTTAAGACCCTATGAATTGTAAACGTTTATGAAAACACTTAGTATGATATCCATCTTGATCTGCAGTATAGGGCTGGTATTTTCTACCGAAAATTATAGCTCCAATCTGATCAAGGCCGCTAGTGATAAGGATGTTTGCTCCATCATGCTGCAGCAGTTGGAAAAAACCAACAAAACTAATTTGGAGAAGGCCTATGCAGGGTATTACCATTGTATATGGGCCAAGCATGCTTTCAATCCAATGGCAAAATTGAGCAGTTTCAAGAAAGGCAGGAAGCTCTTGGATGAAGCGGCTGAAAAAGAACCTAAATCGGTGGAAATACGTTTATTGCGTTATGCTATCCAATACAACTCCCCTTCATTTCTGGGTTATAAATCCAGTTTGACCAAGGATCTGGAATATGTAAAGCAGCATAAAAACAACATCAAGGATAAATCGCTCAGGATATTTTTAGAAAAGCAAGGGATTTAAAAAATTAAGAAAATATGGGATATCTTATCTTATTGATCACTTTCCTCCTCATGGAGCCCATCACCTGGTTGACCCATAAATATGTGATGCATGGCTTCCTTTGGAGTTTACATAAAGACCATCATGATCATAGTCATGATGGTGCCTTTGAACGCAACGATCTGTTCTTCATCATTTTTGCCATACCTGCCATTTTTCTGATCTACAAAGGCATGGAGCCGGAAACTTGGTACCTGTTGTGGATTGGTATAGGGATTACTTTATATGGCATGGCTTATTTTTTTGTCCATGATATTTTTATTCACCAACGGATCTCCTTATTACGAAATACCAAGAACCCCTATTTATTAGGCATACGAAGAGCTCATAAACAACATCATAAACATGTCGGTAAATTTCCAGGGGAATGTTTTGGCTTTCTCTGGGTGCCCATAAAATATTTTAAAATGTATTTTAATGCCACTAAAAGATGATCCAATTCACCTACCTCTTGATAAATATTTTGACGATCAGCATCTGTTTTATCTTCTCATTTGATAAGCGGATCCGATTCGACAGGTATTTTATGGATTTTCTGAAAGCAGCAACCTTGGTGGCTATTCCCTTCATCATATGGGATGCTTGGTTTACCAAGATAGGCATTTGGTGGTTCAATGAAACCTATTTATTAGGCATTTCCTTAGCCGGATTACCTTTGGAAGAGATCCTGTTTTTCTTCTGCATACCCTTCAGTTGTGTCTTTACCTATTTCTGCTTGAACAAATTCTTCAATCTGGAATGGATGGATGCCTTCAACAACATTATTGTATGGCTGACGGTCATTGTGACATCAGTTATCGCTCTACGGTTCCATGAATTACAATATACCTTTGTTACCGCGCTGGTTACCCTTTTAAGCATACTGATCCTAAACTTTGGACTTAAAATGGAGTCTATAGGAAAGGTGTCTTTTATATATGGGCTATTAATGTTGGGATTTTTGCCAGTAAATGGCGTGCTGACGGGAACGGGATTGGAATCGCCCATTGTCAATTATAACAGCAATGAATTTATGAATATTCGAATTGGCACCATCCCCATTGAGGATGCTGTTTATGGGTATGTGCTGATCATCTGGAATGTATTCTTTTTTGAAAAATTTAGCCATGAGAAAAAATCAAGAGATAAAAAATAGGGATTTGGTTGTTTTGGTCAATGAGCAAGATGAAGAATTGGGACTCATGGAAAAGATGGAAGCCCATCAATTGGGTTTATTGCATCGCGCGTTTTCCGTGTTCATATTCAATAAGGAAGGGAAAATATTGATCCAACGTCGTGCCGCCAATAAATACCATGGCGCTTTGCTATGGACGAATACCTGCTGTTCCCATCAACAGTTGGATGAAACTACCATGCAGGCTGCCAAGGAACGACTGATGGCAGAGATGGGCTTAGCGTGTCCGTTGTTTGAAGTCTATAAATTTCAATATAAGGAGTATGTGGAGAATAACCTGATAGAACATGAGTTGGATACGGTGCTGGTGGGCTATTCGGATGTAGATCCTGTTATAAATCCCTTGGAGGTAGCCGATTATCAGTGGATTTCCTTGATGGAATTATTGCAGTGGATGCAAAGGGAACCGGAAAGCTTCACCATCTGGTTCAAGATTATCCTTCCGAAATTATTGACCACCTTTTCGAATATTTCACCGAATTAATTGGGTCTGGTATTTAAATTAGTTAGGACAGGTTTTGGAATAGCCTATTTTTGGACAGGTAAATAAGTATGCTTAGGATTATCGAAATTAATGGAACCTGGCATAAAATGGGGTATACCGAGATGAATACTCACAATGCCATTCCCGAGCAGATAGTTTTCCCCTTTTTTGAGTAGTACTATGGGTGCTCTTTTCTGATTAGCCCATTTAAAAGGGGTATATAGGTTATCCCCTTCCAATGTATCTCCAACTATTTTTCCATTGATTTCACCTTTGACAATATATCCGCCTGGTTTGGTATTGATAATCTTGCCATGGAAACGGTCTTTGTAAAGCACTAAATGCAATCGGGAAGTATCTCGATCAACGATGGAAATAAAATCTTTTTCAGTTTGGATTTTACTGCGTTCTTGATTGCAGGAAGTAATAAAGAAGACGATGCAAAGCAAACTAAATAAAATATTCAACCTCATTTTGCGCATTTCCATATATTAGAGCTTATTTTTGTTTGGTGAATTTTTCCAGTTCAAATGGTAAAAGATGAGGGTAATCCTTCAAAGCATCTTTGATAAACTGTTCGCCATTTTTCTTCCCCAGTACTTCCGCCATTTTCTGTGCCTGATCTTGAACATGCTGAATAAATTTCTTGTTCGGATCGTTAGGTCTTTTCTTTGGCCCCTTGGTTTGAGAATTTTTATTCTTGGATTGTTGAGGATTGGAATTCTTGGAATGATAAGAATCTTTATTCTTGGATTGTTGAGGATTTGTGTTTTTTGAATGTTGGGGATTGCTTTTCATAATACAAAGGTAGTTTTTTAGCGTTAAAAAACTGTCATTGAAAATTCCCCCGACATTGCGAGGAGGTACGACGAAGCAATCTTTCCTCCTTTGTCATCCTGAACAGCGTCGAAGGATCTGTACGTGTACCAAAAGTAGATACTTCGACTTCGCTCAGTATTACATGGCTAAAGATTGCTTCGTTCCTCGCAATGACGCGGAAAGACCTCGCAATGAAGCGGAAAGACCTCGCAATGACGTGGAAAGAAACATTGCTTCACTCATTGATTTTAGAAAATCTTTTAAAAAAATAAGAAATCTATATGGCAGTTTTATCGGTGTCCTTTGAAAATGAATTTGATTTTTTATTGGGTTTGTAAATAAAATATTAAGCTATCAACAAATATTTTATACGTATCTTTTTAAGAGCCTAAATGGTTAAATTTGAGTGTAAAAGGCTAAGAAAGTATTGTTATGGATAAAAGAACGCAAAAATTTGACATCATTAGTTTTACGGCAGACGATAGAGAATATTATCCTGCCTCTATGGGACGTCAGAATTGGATGTCAGACAAGAATGTAAAACACACGGATATTGATATCGCCTTAGGACAATCTCGTTATGGAGGGCCAGTGGTTGATTTACCTATTGGAATAGAATATCCGGAAGGACTTCGATTTGCAGCACAATTGGATTTGGCCGCATTCTCCCCTTTCGACAAAACAGGACTTTTACCAAAAAAAGGACAACTTATTTTCTTTGCTGATATAAGGAATGACATAGGTAAAGTGATCTATGCCGATATTCCTAACGAAGAATTGATCAGAGTAACCAAGGAACACGAGGAAGATTTTTTCTCTGGGGTATTAATAGACCAAATTTTTGCTGATACAGAAACGTTTGAAGAGCGTTATGGTGAAGAAGAGGATGATTATGATGATGACGACTTTGAGGATGATGACGACGACTTTGAAGAAGATTTAGACGATGAGGAAGAATTGGATAAAGATGAATTAGATGAAGATGAATTAGATGAAGATGAATTAGATGATGAGGAAGAATTGGATGAGGAAGATTTGGATGAGGAAGAATTGGATGAAGATGAATTTGATGATGAAGAGGAAATAGATGAAGAAGATGAATTCGATGATGAGGAAGAATTAGAGTGGAATTATTTTGCAGGTGCTGAAAGATCAAAGATATTTGGAATTTATACCAACTGCCAATTACAAGAAGAAGAGATTGAGGAAATTACATTTTCAGATAAACTAGTACTCTTACAGGTTGGTGAAAATGGTTTTAATGATGAGGGTGTTTTTAGTGTACTTATTCCAAAAGAAGATTTAAAAAACCTGAATTTCGAGAACTGTGAATTTGTATGAGCGCAGTCGTAGTTTTCGAGATTGAGGAGAAGTTAAAACCGCGTCATTGCGAGGAGGCACGACGAAGCAATCTTTAGACTTTGTCATCCTGAGCAGCGTCGAAGGATCTGTACGTGTACCATGTTTAGATGCTTCGACTTCGCTCAGCATCACAAGAGGAAAGATTGCTTCGTTCCTCGCAATGACGCTAAGCCACGAATTAACGCCCCCTTACTGCTTAACGCCTTTAAACCTAAACTGTCCAGCTTTTTTTACATCTCCCAAGGTAGAAACCGTTAAAGAATTATCCTTTCCATAGAACAGAAAAGTCCCTTTCGGATCATTTTCAGGATTCACGATATACCCATCCTCTGGAAATACATCAAAGATCTCCGCTACACCACCCGTATTTGCTGCCGGTGTAACCTTCACCTTCCCCTCGCCTGCCGAGGTAATCGTCAAAGTCGTATTATCAAAGATCTTAATACCGGTAGCCGGGTAAACCGTCATCTCTCCAGCATATGTACCTTCCACATCGCTATTGGAAACATCATCATCTTTACTACAACCGGAAAAGCCAAAGGAAGTCAACGCTATAAATGCCAAGCAGAATAATTTGTTTTTCGTTCTCATGTGTTAGATTTTAAGGTCAATATTTTATTAATAAATGAAATTGTGTGATTGTCCTTGAAGCGCAATTTCCTTGCCAATAAATTTCGTAACTTTGCGGTTTCACATTCATATAATCCATCTGCTGTGTCATTAGATAAATTAAAGCTTAGCAAAAGACTTCACGCCAATATGAGCGAATTGGGCTATTTTACCGCCAAGGAATTCCAATTGAGAACCTTGTCCCGCATCATTGGCGGACATAGTATCCTCGGAATTGCACCTGAAGGAGCCGGTAAGACAACCACCTACATATTGGGGGTACTTTCGCGTTTGAAATACACCCAGGATGAAGCGCCTAAGGCTTTAATCCTGACACCGAATGAGGAGAAAATCGCTGAGATCATCGAACAGTTCTATGCCATCAGCAAGAATAAAGAGCTCCATATCATGGGCCTAAAACCTTCTGGAAGCATGGAAGAAGAAATTGAAGGATTGGTGCGTGGAGTGGATATCGTGGTGGCAACACCAAATCGTGCCCGCGCGGTATACCTGAAATTGGGGCTTAACCTGAACCGGATCCAGACCTTCATCCTGGATGATGCCGAAGAGATGGTTAAACAGGGCATGGCCACCAATGTACGCGAATTGGCACAGAGCTGTGGCAATGTGCAATACCTATGTTTCAGTACGGTGGACCATGATAAACTTCACCTCATGATTGATGAGTTCATGCCTTTCCCTACTTTGGTGGAAGTGGATGAATTATCCGCAGATGAGATCGATACGCACGACCTGATGCTCTATCAGGTTCCAAATTTCACGACCAAGATCAACCTGCTGAACAACCTGATGGCGGATGAGGAAGTGTTTGAGAAGGTTGTGGTATTTGCCAATTCCCGTCAGACAGCACAGAAACTGAAAGAAAGATTGCAGGTGAAAAAAGGTTCAGCCGTTCTTTATCAATTATACGATGAGGATAACCACCGGATCGATGATATCGAAATATTTAAACAGAATCCCGATTATCGGATATTATTGGTCGCCAACGAGGATGGCCATGAACT
Organism: Sphingobacterium sp. 1.A.4; assembly: GCF_002734245.1. Lineage (NCBI taxonomy): Bacteria > Pseudomonadati > Bacteroidota > Sphingobacteriia > Sphingobacteriales > Sphingobacteriaceae > Sphingobacterium > Sphingobacterium sp. 1.A.4. The sequence goes on along the minus strand of NZ_PEAZ01000058.1, from coordinate 827 downwards.
GAATCTGTCGGGCATCCCTTTTATCTTCCACATTGATATCCCGGAGGATAAGGATATTTTTGTGAAGCATGTATTGAAATCCGGCTCGAATAACGGCCAGGATGAGGCAATCGCCATTACCTTTTCGACGGACATTGAATTGCCAGAATTAAGGAAGATCGAACAGGCATTGGGCAAGAAGATTCCGGTGATGGATCTGCCGGAGGATTTATTGATCTATTCCCCGTCCAATGACGGCGGAAAGCAAAAGGAAGAAGAGGATGAAACTAGAGGTGGCGCCTTCCACAAAAAGAAGGAAAGCAATAGCAAGACTTATAATTATGGTAGCGGCGTAAAGGCGAAAATGAGCAAAGCGAATAAGAGAAGGTAGGGTTTAGATTATAGATGATAGATATTAGACGTTAGAGCCGTCATTGCGAGGCTCTCTTCCCGTCCTTTAGATTTGTATAATAATAGAAAGGGTTAATTGTTTAAGTTAGCCTTTTAAAAAGATTACCTAAAACGGTAGCGGCAAATTCTCTTTCCGTGCTTTAGATTTGTATAATAATAGAAAGGGTTAATTGTTTAAGTTAGCCTTTTAGAAAGATTACCTAAAACGGTAGCGGCAAATTCTCTTTCCGTGAAGGTTTTTATACCTAGGCAATGATCAAATCCTCTACCGTTTTTTCCCTTAGTGACCAGATAACAATTAGGGCAATACCCATTATTAAGGACTAGGATCGATGGGGTAAAAACTAGGTAATCTGTACAAAACTATAAAAAACAGATCACATGGCAAACAATCCCCACTCTTTCATTGGCATCGACGTTTCAAAGGACCATTTCGA
>NZ_PEAZ01000057.1:0-37556 GCF_002734245.1 Sphingobacterium sp. 1.A.4 | reverse complement strand
AATAATCCTTTGAACAATCAATACCTGTTACCATCTTTGTATACCATTTTTGTGGATTACAGCAGCTCTTATCATAACTTATCAATCGTAAAAACAGGCTCCTGGCCTAATGAACTGTCCAAGTTTATGATAGGAATAAGAGAGGGGGATTAACATTGCGAAGGGTCTCTCAAGGACCAATGACGATTAAAAATCTTACTCCCTCTCTCGCTGTATCCTAAATGAAATACAAAATTATATTCTGTTTCTTTAATTCCTATAACTTCCCTACAAACTTACGATGACGGGTAAAGTTCCTCGCAATGACGGGTAATGTCGGGTTTAATATCTATTCATCAACCCATTCTATTCATTCATCAACCTAACAGCTGACAAATAAAAGAATCCAGTACCATTATTATTATTCTCTCCTGCTGTTACAGTAACCGTAATCTTACCATTCGCATCAGGTTTAACTCCCTTAGCCACAACAATTTTATTGGTATTACTTGAAGTATTCAAACTAACAGAAACCTCATTCGTACCTTTACTGATATACTTAGTTTCCCGATTATCAGAAACACTTCCACGTGAACCAAAGAACGAAAGATTATAAGTCAAGCTTTTATCCAGCCCGGAAATTTCAAATACCGATTGCTTGATGGTCATTCCTCCAAATGCCCCTTTCGAATTTCCGAAATAAGAATATTTCGAAACATTACTAGGCATGTTCAATGGAGTTACCGTAGTTGTTGGTCCATCTGCATTCACGCCATTAAAACGTTCGGTGATGGATAATTTCATACCTGTATAAGACCCAAGACTGTCTTTCAATCCTACGGATGTTCCAGCAAGGAATGAACTGATTTGGTTCCATCTTTCTGAAGCTGCATTATTACCGAAATCCAATAATACCGCACTGGCCAAAGGACCACCCGATCCACCTTGGAAATCCGTCATGGTGGTAACTTCAAAAGGCTTTAATACCGCAAAATGAGCTGCATTTTGAGCAATACTTGCTTCAAAAGCTGATACGGCCTCTGGTTTATAGGTCATGCCTACGGAAGATTGTCCAAAAAGAGTTTCGAACCAAGTACAAGCGGCCAAATACCTCCCCAAAGGAATTTTTAAATGGTAACCATCTCTTGTCCAATCATCACCAATAACAGAAGTACGTCCATTTTGAATGGCTGTTCCTGAAGGAACAATGATATCAATAGGCACAATATCCTTCACTTTTTGGGATACATTGAGAATTGCCTCATACATTTTCATTTGATCTTTATCGTAATTTGCAAATCCTGAATGGGTAGAGGTCTTCGCATATGCCCACGTTTGATGATAGATGTATTTGACGTTTTGGTTCAACACATTTTCTTTTACATAGTTAAATACCACAGGTAAGGAATTCTGAATGGTTTCCAATTGACCAGAATTTTGGCTGACCTGTTGAAAAGAAACATAATCCCAATGTTCATCCTTTAAAGCGGTCAGGATGGAAACTTTTGGATAATTTTTCTTGGTTCCATCCAAGGAAATTTTTCTATACTCATAAGAGGAAGCATTCCTTTCCACATTGCTTTGATGCAATTCCATGGATGCTGCCCCGATATACAGATTTCCTATGATAACCTGTTTGCCACTTTCTTTCGCCAATTGGTATAAATGTTCTTCTACAGCATCTTCAGAAAAGCTGTTACCGATAGCTAATATTCGAATGACACCATCGTTTGACCCACCTTGTATTCCAGTAAGATCTGTAGGAGGGATGTCATTCGGATTCCCATCACGTTTACAGGAAACGACTACTGTTAAGAGGACCAAAACTGCTAAGCAGTATTTGATCTGTTGAAATATTGTGTTCATTGTAATTTGCATTTAATTAGAAATGGGATTAATAACCAGGGTTTTGCGTCAAAACACCTTTACTTAAATCAATCTGTGTTAATGGAATTGGCAATAACACATCCCTTAAATTGGAAAAGTTTGTTTTTCCAGCAGCGTGTAATGCGGTTTGTGCTGTTCCCCACCTTACCAAATCAAAGAAACGATCATGTTCCATCGCTAATTCAATACGGCGTTCATGACGAATCCTATCTCTTAAGGTAGCTTGGTCTGTAGCCGTAACATCCGCCAATACCCCAGCTGCAGCACCTCGACGTGCTCTAGCACGGATTTCATTCAACGCTGTTCTCGCTTCATCCGTTTTTCCCAATTCATTGGCAGCCTCTGCATACATTAAAACAACATCAGCATAACGGAGAATACGAACATTGATCCACCAACCACCTCTACTAATGGTATTTCTTAAGCTTGGAGAACCTAAAACTTTATGGTTATATCTTGGGTTCGGAACATCAGAAGGGTAAATCGGCATATTCTCACCAAACACAGTTTTGTTGGTCGTTGTGGTGGTACTTGAATAAAGTATTGTTCTTTCCTTACGAGGATCTCCAGGCTCATAAGCCGCTTCTAGAGCCTCACTTGGGGTATTCCATCCCCAACCTAAATTCCAGTTCCCAGCACCTCGAACCCCTTGAATACTGGCATATTGTATCCCATTATCCTGAGTTACAGAAGGTGAGGCGGTAGCTTGGATTTCAAACACCGATTCGGAGCTGTTTTCACCCTCTTCTGAGAAGATCTTACTGTAATCTGTATCTAAGTTATAACGCCCAGAAGTTCGCACTGCGTTTGCCGCATCGTAGGCCTGTTGCCATTTCTTTTGTGTGATATAAACCTTGGCTAACATTCCATTCGCTGCGCCACGGGTCACGCGACCAATGAATTGAGAGTCCCAGGTGTCCGGGAGATACTGAATGGCGAAATTCAGATCCTCTTCTATAAAGGCATAGATTTCAGCTGCAGTGCTTTGAGGTACATTGCTTTGGCTAGCTGCATCTTCAAATAAGCGGTCTATTTTAGGAACGCGTCCAAAAAACCTCACTAGATTAAAGTAGGCGTAAGCCCTTAAAAATCTTACTTCCGCTTTTCCTTGAAGTTTTAAGGCCTCATCAGCAACAACAGTGGTATTACTGTCGATTTCTTTTAAAGCTGTATTACATTTGGTGATCAAGCCATAATGTCCTGTCCAAAGGGCATTAGCACGCCCAGAGTTTGTTTGCACAGGGAAATTATCCATAGCAATGACATCGGCACCACCATCAGATGCTGTACTCCCTTTGTCGGCATCATCCGAACGAATGGAGGTAGCATTTATAAAACCATCTACATGTACGCTATAGGATCTTAAGTCTTTATAAGCACCGAAAATATACTGGTCATAAGGACTACCACCTGTAGGCCAAGGATAATTATCTTCGGTATAGGATCCCTGCGGTTGAGTATCTAAGAATTTTGAACAACTGCTAAATAGGAAAGCAGTTGTACAAAGTGTTATTGCGATTTTTATATAATTTTTCATAATATTTCACATTTAGGAATTAAAAATTCAAGTTGACCCCAAAAGTATAAGTCGATGGTACGGGGTATGAACCATTATCTAAACCACCTGCAATAATGCTGGAAATAGCAGCTTCAGGGGAATATCCCGTAACCTTACTCCAAGTTTTTAAGTTCTGCGCATTTACGAATACACGTGCCTTTTTGATAAAGGAATTTCCTAATAGGCGTTCCCCGAAATTATAGCCCAATTGAACGGTTCTCAATCGGAAATAATCCCCTGGTTCTAAGAAATAGGTGCTGAATTTGAAGTTGTTACCACGACTGTTGTCAACGATTGGCTCCACATTACTGGTTCCTGGGCCAGTCCATGCATCCAATCGGTTGGTTTCGTAATTTAATGGTGCGAAAGTATTGGTTTTACGGATCGCATATATTTTATTGCCCGCTACACCTGCACCTTCTATCTGAAGATCAAATCCTTTATATCCCAAGGTAAAATTGGCTCCAAAGTTATGTGGAGGGAATGGGGTACCAAGATAGGTTCTGTCATTGTCATCGATTATGCCATCACCATTGGTATCTTCAAAAATGATATCTCCAGGTAAGGAATTGTTCCAAGCTGGTTTACTTGTAATTTCATTCGCTGTTTGATAGATCCCCAATTGTTTGAATCCGTAAAAGTATCCGATAGAATGACCGGTTTCAGTTCGATTAGCACCATTGTTTCCTAAAATCTGGAAATTTATATTATCACCAATGGAATTTACCACATTCTTGTTGTAACTGTAGTTAACATTCAGACCGTATTTCCAATCTCCAAAGGAGTTGTTCCAACCCATAGAGGCTTCAATACCACGGTTGGTGATCTTACCTAAATTTGTAAAATAGGAGCGTGTTTCATTTGGTAATGGAACTGCAGTTAGGATATCAGTGGTAGTTCTATCGTAAAGATTGATTTCAGTGCTCAATTTATTGTTGAAAGCTTTGATTTCCAAACCTAGATCCATTCCTCGAACGATTTCCCAGTGAAGGTTTGGATCGGGAATGTAGGCCGCTTGTAAGGCTGTATATACATTATCGCCAAAAATGGCTGTATTACCATTGGATAGGCCAGGAAGATAAATATTATCGGCAATACCATTGGAATTTCCGATCTTACCCCAAGCAAAACGCAATTTCATAAAATTGATTTTCTCTACATTGGAGAAGAATTCTTCCTCTGATACCACCCAACCCACACCTACGGAACCGAAAGTTCCCCAACGGTTTTTAGGAGCAAATTTGGATGATCCATCCCGACGGACAGTTGCATTCAATAAGTATTTATTTTGGTAGGCATAACTAGCTCTTAAAAATCCACCAACCAAGGTGTTTTTTGCTCCACCACCAGAATAAGATCCATCAGGATTGGTCTGTTGGTTAATAATGTTCAGATACCATAAATCAGGATTGTCAGGAACATTATTGGTGGTATCTCTACGAGAACCTCTTAATGAGGTATTATCATTATATACCGTTGTAAAACCAGCAACTGCACTTAAACGATGGTCGTCGTTAAAGGTTTCCTCAAAGGTAAGCGTATGATCCTGTTGGAATCTTCTAAACTCTTCCGAAGATTGGCTAACCGCTGTTTTCTGCATATCATCATAAAACAATTGGTTGGCTCCGCCAAATTCTCCAAAATACATGAAATTGTAGGGTAATGGGGTATATCCTCTGGAATTGTTGAAGCCTAAATCGGTATAAACGGTGGATTTCCATTTTAAGCTTTCCAATATCTTAATTTCTGCAAATAAACTACCGACAAAACGATAACCTCTGGTAAGATTTTTACCATCCAATCTATTCAACGTTGCAATTGGATTACCTACCTGCGCACGTTGAAAACTCGGCATGGCATTATAAGTGTTTTCATCAAACATCACATCTACCACCGGTGCTGCCCATAGGGCATTAGTCACAGAAACATTCGTCGGGTTCATCTTCCAGTAACTTCCGGATAGATCACCACCTACTTTAATACGTTCTGAAACGATTATTTCTTGATTTAAACGGCCAGTAAAGCGATCATAACTACCATTGCGAATAACTCCATCCTGTTTGCTATAACCCAAACTGATATGGGTAGACGATTTCTCGCCAGAATTGGAGATACTTAGGTTATTATTGCTGTTGAACGCAGTTTTTAAGATAAGATCTTGCCAGTTGGTATTGGCAGAATAATTTGTGTAATCAAAAGGAACTTCTTTATTGTTCGCTCGTTCCATATCATACAATTTCTTAAATCCCTCGGCATCCGTAACGGAAATACGATCCTGCACCTGGTTAAATCCATACGACCCAGAAAAAGTTACGTTGGTTTGTCCACGTGCAGCCTTTTTCAACGTGACTGCGATTACACCATTGGCGCCTCTTAACCCATAAATGGCGATGGAAGAAGGGTCTTTCAGAACATCCATTGATTCGATGTCCTGCGGACTGATGAAGTCGATATTGTCGTGTAGTACCCCATCAACCACATATAATGGATTGGAATTGTTGGTGGAGTTTACCCCACGGATACGAACTGTAGGCGCTCCACCAGGAGTTCCGGAATTACTGATGGTCAAACCAGCCACTTTTCCTTGTAAAGAACTGATTGGATTGCTGTTCGGCATATTGGCGATTTCTTCCCCTTTAACCTGCGCAATGGAACCCGTTAGGTCCACTTTTCGCTGGGTACCATATCCAACAACCACCACCTCTTCGATGTTTTCATCTGTACTTTCCAAAAAAATGGTGATTTCGGTCTGGTTTCCTACCACGACAGATTGGGCAGTGTATCCCAAATAGGCTACTTGAAGGGTATCGGTAGGGGAGGCAGAGATAGTAAATTTTCCAATCTCATTGGTTTGGGTAGCTGAAACCTTGCCCTTTACCGATACTGTAGCTCCGGCAATGCCTGCTAAAGTACTCGCGTCTTTAACAGTACCGGTGATTGTGCCCTGAGCGTAAATGAAATTCACGCAGAACACAAAACATAGTAAAGTAAATAAATGCTTCATGTAATTTCGATTTATATTGGTGTCCAAATAGTTTGTTTAAAACTTTAACAAATATTAAGATGTATATGTTTGATTCCAAATTTATTATTTACACATTACTACATCAGGTGTATGTCAATATCTCATTGAACTATGTTTTGATTCGTAAAATAATGAAAAACAATATTTTAAATAAATAAGTTACCACACAAATCAACATCCTTAGTGTTTAATTTACACATCGATTGTTGTGTAGTAATGATGTAGTGAATTAACAAAGAAAGGCCATGAACTTCATGACCTTTCTATATGGATTTAGGATTATTTATGTAGTCGGAAAATTTCTCACGCAACGAACATTGATCGCATCTTTTACATTTAGGGTTGCTTTAATGATGTCACCTGTAGTTGCTGTACTGTTGGAAGAATAAACTTGCGCTTTAAATTTTGGTGAGCTTCCAGAATTCGCTGTTATTTTGAGGTAGGCATAACCATTTGCCACAGCTAATCTATAATAACCTTCACCAATTTGCCTGTTCGCATTAACTTGCGGAATACTGGTTGGCTCCATAACATATTCAGGAGTAGCACCTGAGGTGTATTTTGCATATCCTTTCATTTCAAATGAAATGCGATCTGTCCAATCATCTGCTGTTCCATCCTTTATATTCACCACTACGATTAATTTACCTGGATCAGTTCCTGATGCGGAAACAAAGGTGTGGCTAATCCTTCCTGTATTTGCATATTGATTGAAGTAAGTGGCAAAGGCAACTCCTTGAGCTATGGTTGGGGTTCTCCAGCGATCGTTTAATACTGATCCATTCGGTTGGAGACCATTACAAGGGTCTTGTGTTGTTGTGGTAGTTTCAGTCGCCAATGGATATGGCGCATTAAAAGGATAGTATGTAGAACCAAAATTATTTACTTGTTGACCATAGCTTGGGGTAGGTGTTGTTACTCCATAAGGTTTTAAACTGCTGGCATAGGTAATAGAAGTACCTTCATGATTTCTATGTTGCCATCTTGTAAACCCATCTAAATTGGTAAATCCTTGGGATTTGTCATAATATAGGTCACCTCTGGACCAATTTACATCCCCTGTGTTTGAAGTGCCTGGAACCTTAATACCCAAATCAAAGGGAACAACTCTTAATCTGGAGGACATCCCCTTATCGATCCTAATTTTGTCTGTAAATGTTTTATTGTAAATCCTTGGAGCTGCTGGTCGATCCAAAATTAACCAAGGTTCAACCGTATAGGTGAAATCATTTATATATTCATTATTTCCTCCAGGTACTGTAAAAATAAAACCATGGTAGGAAGTTACAGGGTAATTTACGGCATATGCATAATTGCTTAATGCATTGACATAAACAGGGGTAGTTACTTTTGATTTGCTTGTAAAAGTTCCAGAAAGCAAATTAAATACACCCTGCTCGATTACATTTGCATGTACTCGGATATAAGGTCTAGAAGCATCCTGGCTTAGAAATTTGGCAAGATCGGCTTTTGCAGCGAATCCTCCGGTCAATACACTCATTTCAACCATAGCCATCATGTGTTTAAAGGTAATCTTTACTTTTGTTTCTGGAATATTACCGGCATCAACGCCTGTAGTAAATGTTCCGAAGGCATAAAGAAAATCCTCATTCATTACATTAAGGCTGGGGTTATTTTTATTGGCAGTAGGAATTGGAGCTAAAGGAAGCGAAGAATAGTAGGAGTAGGAAAACCACTTATAGGTTGTCCCTTGTTTAAGTTTGGTCGTAGTCGGTGGTGCAATACTCCCGGCCGTACCATCCAGTTCATCTATGAAATTATTGTTCTGATCATAGATCATCACTCGAAATTTCACACCATTTGTTAATTGTCGACCGCCAGGAATGGGTGCGGCAGGAAAATAATTGTCTGGATATTCAGGTGCCACCGCTATATTTCCATTTTGTTGGGTTTTTCCGCTCGTTTTGATCTTTTCATTTAAGTTCACGCCAAGTTCTTCTTTCCAAACCGCAAATTCAACATCGTCATCCTTATATTGTTGAACATCAACTAAGTTATAACTAATATTAGATTTTTGTATACTAGATTTTTTTCCTAAAGGATCATCGCCATTTTCAGGATTATCTATATAGGTATCTGTATCCACATCAAAAGAAACTTTGAGGCCATCGGCGCCGATGGGCTCATTTACATCTTTTTGGCAACTAAAAAGTCCACAAACTGCTAGGAAACAGAGCGTTTTTAAAGTATATACTTTCATAAATTGAATTTTATTAATAATAAATGGTCAATACTACCAATCCTCGATGTGCGTAGGATTATCTTGTTCCGAATTGGGATTTAAATTCCAAGGATCAACATCCGGGGAGGCTTCATTATTTGGTCCGATAAAATTGGCTCTTGCAGAGCCGGTTGCTATGCTGTTTTCTATTGCAATTTCATAATATTGCAAGTCAGGACTTGAATACTTTTTTTTCATATAGATAGATGCGTTAGTGTGATATATAAATTTTCGTTTTACATAAACGTTAAAATTTAACCGCAAGGTAATATTTATATGTACGTATTAATAACCTAAAGTGTAGTTGAAATTGATAATGTGGCTAAAATATTACAAAATATAAGATGTTTGTTGAAACATTTATATTTTTCATGCCAATAAATTATCAAAATGAAAATGTTTAAACAATTAATTATAGATTTATAATATTATTTGTTAAAACATATATGGAAAAACGTGATTTACCAGATTAGGGAATTTTACCTATCTTAGGAATACTTGAAATCAACCCGAATGAAAAATATTTATTTGTTAATCAGTTTCTTCATGTTATCCTTCAATTCATCCGCACAGACTAAAATTGAAATTTTTGACCCTTCATTTTTGGAGCTTATTGATTCCACCTCACAACTTGAGTTACTTGCCGATGGTATGAAATGGGCAGAGGGACCAGTTTGGGATGGGAAAAATAATCGATTGCTGTTTAGTGATCCAGCTTTGAATACGATTTTTAGTTGGGATGAAAAAAATGGTAAAGAAGTATTTCTTCATCCCTCTGGTTTTGACGGAGATGGACACTATAGTGATGAACCTGGAACAAATGGCTTATTGATTAACAAGATTGGGAAATTGATTGCATGTGATCATGGTAATCGTCGGATTGCGGTTATTGATCTGGATAATAAAACAAAAAATTTGTTTGCTGGCAACTGGGATGGAAAGCGTTTTAACTCGCCCAATGATATCTGCGAAAATCCCTCAGGATATTATTTTTTTACTGATCCACCATATGGATTACCGCATCGGGAAAAGGATACCTTGAATAAGGAAATTCCTTTTAATGGGGTTTATTGTCTTGCTGACGATGGTAGGGTAAGCCTTTTGATAGATCATCTCGATCGTCCAAATGGAATAGCACTTTCGCCTAAAGCTGAACAGCTTTTTGTAGCCTTGAGTGATGGAAATAATCCATATATAATGCGCTATGTATTAAAAGGTAAGAGTATTCAAGGTGAAGGAACAGTATTCTTTGATTTTAAGAAGAATTTTCCAAATGAATCGATGGCTGCAGATGGTATCAAGATCAATAAGCAGGGTGATGTATTTGCAGCGGCAGGTAAAAGTATTGTGGTAATTAATAAACATGGTGATCTTATTGGAAGGATCCATACCGGAGATCCAACGGCAAATTGTGCGTTTGGGGATGATGGGTATTTGTATATTACAGCTAAGGATAAATTGATGCGGGTTAAATTAAAGAGCCTAGATTAATCCAAGAAAGTAATTCTTATTGAAAAATTTTATATTTGAATAACAATCAAATACATCTAAACCTATGAAAACAACCCTCTTAACCACCGTATTGTTATTTCTTTATGTCCTGTGCTTTGCTCAGGTAAAAATTGAAGTTACTTGCAACCATCCAGATTGGAATTATCTACTGAATGAAGAAGTTACCTTTAGCTATAAGATAACAGGAGCTGAAGACCTTAAAGGACCATTGGAAATCAACTATCAAATTGGGGAAGAGAAAATGCCACCTTTAAAAATTGGAAAGATCAAAGATTTTGAAGGTACTATAAAAGGAGGAACAATGACAAAACCAGGATTCTTACGTTGTACGATTCTTGGAACTGGGGCGGGTAAAACAATAAAAGGGATGGCGACTGCGGCTTTTGAAGCACAAAAAATTCAGCCTACAGTTAAACTACCTGCAGATTTTGAATCTTTTTGGTCCAATGCGATCGCTGATGCCCGGAAGATACCTTTAGATCCAATAATGACAGAGATACCTGAGCAATCTAACGAAAAAGTCAAGGTTTATGCCATTAATTTTCAGAATAATATGAAGGATGGACGCTTATATGGCGTACTTACTGTACCTAATAAGGAGGGGAAGTTCCCCGCGGTTTTATTAGTTCCTGGAGCTGGTATTAGACCATATAATGCAAATAAGGATTTTGAAAATGAAGATATTATAACCTTAAACATGGGTATTCATGGTATACCAGTTGATTTACCCAAGGAACTATACAGCAGTTTGGTTAAAGCCTCGCTTTTTGAATACCCTTTCATGAATTTAAATAGTAAAGATCATTACTATTATAAAAGAGTGTATGTTGGCTGTGTTAAGGCAGTTGATTTTATCTTTGGATTGGATAAATTCAACGGTCAGGATGTGGCTGTAAGTGGAGGTAGTCAAGGTGGAGCGCTTGCGATAGTTACGGCTGCACTCGATCCTAGAATTAAATATTTGAGAAGTAATTATCCAGCATTATGCGATTTGACAGGATATTTAAACCAAAGGGCAGGAGGCTGGCCTCATATCCTAAATCAGCAAAATGCCCCACGTTATCAAGCTGAAAAATATATCGATAATCTCGCATATTATGATGTGGTTAATTTCGCGAGATTCGTAAAGGTTCCTGGATTCTATACTTGGGGATATAATGATGAAACTTGTCCACCGACTTCCTATTATTCCGCTTTCAATATGATCACTGCTCCAAAGGAATTATTGGTGAAAAAAGAAACCGGTCATAATACCCTACCAGAACAGCATCAGGCACAGGTAAAATGGTTAGCCGAAAGGTTGAACAAGAAGAACTAATGAATTTAAGAGGTCTTTAATTGGTTTTCAAAACTAAGAAAGACCTCTTTTACCAATTGGATCAATTCCTGTTTTTCGTTCTCTTGAATAGGAAGTTCATTCAAATGCCTTCTGAAATCCTGCCAATTATCCATCCCTTTTTCTCCATCTCCCATAAAAAATGATAAAGACTGATCAATCCCTCTTTTTTCAAGCATTTTTGCAATATAGGGACCACCCAAAGCAGATCCTTCTAATACATATATAGCGCTTAATGCCTCTTTTAAAGAGGAAATGTCTGGATGGTTTATTGGACTTATTGCTGGAGCTTCCGACCCCATACTCATTAAATCATCCATAATTTTAAGGGACCTTTGGTAGTTGGGTTTGTGGGGATAATTTCCTTCCTCCAAATATGGAAGACTAGCGTCTTCTATGGATTTGTAAAAACGGTAAAAATCCAATAATAGCATTTTATATGCATCCAGATTATTTACATTTTTTATCCGTTGTATGACGGTTTTCTCCACTTGTTGATGGATAGCAAGGGTTTCTTTTTTAAGAATATCGGCAAAATTACTCATGGAATGTTTTATCAATCGTATAATCAGGGAAAAATATTACTATTTCGGTTCCAACTCCTAAGTTACTTTCAATGGAAATTTTTAGGTTCAGTTTATCGACTATCCTTTTTACAATGGCCATTCCGACTCCGGATCCTTCAAAGCCAGCGGAATTGGACATGCGTTTAAAAATTTCATACACTGTTTCCAACTCGCTTTTCTTGATACCGATTCCATTGTCTATTACTTTATAGTTCACTCCATTGTCTAATTGCTCGGATGAAATGGAAACTGTCGGGTTTTTGCTCTTGGAAGAATATTTAATGGCATTACCTATGATATTGACAAATAACTGGTAAACCAGCGTCTTTTCTCCATAAACAGGCAATAATTCACCAAAAGACACATTTAACCCCCCAGAGCTATACCGCTCTCTGGCAATTTCTACAATTTCTTTAATGAATTTATCGGTACTAATTAATGCAGGTTGATAATCAAATACACTGGCTTTTGAAAAGCTGTGGATCTTATCGAGCATATTAACGATATTATTAACGCCATCCAAGATATTCTGCGTCATTTTTTTCTTTAAACCGTCTGGTACGGAATCTCTAACACTCAAGAATTCTCCCGAAAGCTTAATGGCAGTAAGCGGGTTTTTCAAATCATGGCTAATGGTATAGGCATAGGTATCTAACGCATTGTTCATTTCTATCAACTGCTCATTGAGGGCAGCAATTCGAGAAGCCTTCTTTAACATTCCCTGTTGAAGTACGTCCTTGATTCGTTGAAGAAACAGCACTTCTCTTTGGGTCCATTTTATGGCTGATCCTTTCACTTCCTCCATATACAATTGAAAAGAAGTTCGTGGAGAAGGCTTTAACACCTGGTCGGCTTCATCCAATACAAAATCCTTTTCCGGTTTTCCTGCCCATTTTTTAATCACTGGTGTTTCCTTTCGGAACCAGATCAATGTAAACCCTAATGGACCTTCAATTGGCAGAAAGGCTATTCCTGGAAAATCTTCAAAAAACAGACTGGAATCCATATTGGAATATTTATCATGAAGATTGCTCAAATAAATATCCTTAAGTTCCGATTTCACGGAAGAGATAAAATTAGAGATCGATGATTTCCCAGGTGTTTCTCCAAAGGTCATTATTTCGTCCCCTTGAATAATAGCTATTCCATCACTGATCATAGCTTCCATCAGTTGGGGCATGATCGGTTCTAGGTCTCTAAAAACATTGTTTTTTAAATAAATAGCCTCTTTAATCTGACTTTCTAATTTCTGAGATTCACCCAGATAGGTGAGTTTTTCCTCATGCTCTAGATATTGAAACCTCGACGCTGCATAATGGGTTAGGGTGAAAGCTAGATTCCTTCGTTGAAGGTCTACATGTAATGGCATTTCGTTTTGACAACATACCAATCCCCAGAGCTTTCCTTTTACGATGATTGAAATACTTAGACTTGATCGAAATCCACCATTTCTTAAATATTGAAGATGGATAGGGGAAAGGGACCTGATCCCAACCCTTTGCAAATCGATTTCTTGACCAATATCGATCATATGATTAGGCGCTACATCCGTGTCTACAATAAAACGAATGTGGTTTTTGTTATATAACGCTCTTGCTTGCTGGGGGATATCGAATTCTGGATAATGAAAACCTAAGAAAGAAGATAATGACTTATCCTTCAGATGCTCGGCAACCACAATGCCGCTGCTATCCTCTAAAAATTGATAGATCATCACTCTATCAAAGCCCATTAATTCTCCTAAAATATCACTTAGATCTTGCCAAAGGGAATCCTGGGATTGTGAAATCTTTTGAAGGTAGGAATTAAAAGATAAATTGAGATTTCCTTGTTTATTATGCTTAACCTCAAATTCCAAGTAAAGTAACCCATTGGTCCAGTACATGGATAAGTAAAACTCTTGATCCTCCACGACGAATTCTTGGGAGAATCGATGAGGATTCTCAGCTTGGTTCTGCTCAGAAAGTTCATCAAAAGCATGTTGGATTTTTTCAAATGGAAGTCGAAGAATTCCCTGGATGTTTTTATCTAGCCAATCCCCCTCATGAAAAACCTTATTTAAAGGCTCAATAACTTGACTATGGGTTTTGACTTTCAAATCCTTGTCGAGGATTATCAATATCCCGTAAGGTTGTATCAGTCCTAAAAGATGAATCTGTTCATCTTCACATTTATTAGAAATTTTATTCATTGAAGTCAAGCTATTTTAAGATATAATTACTGGAAAAATGGATCTAAATCCATGAATTTTTATTATGGAATTAGATTTTTTTGTTAATGTGAAGTAATTATAATTTGTGATGCAATTTACCTAATTAAATATAGAAAACAGCTTAATAATTGTTTTATTTTATTTCTTCCATTAGAACGCTGTTTAAGTGATTTTATATAGAATTATTTAATATTTTAATAACGCAAATATAAATTAGTGTGCCTTGTTATTCGCTGATTAAAAAACCAATTTTAGGTTGAATTATTTAAAATCAAATTGTTATGCTCCATAATGATCTTTTGAAGCTCCGAAGATTACTTGAGGATATATTAAAAGTCCTACTTAGAACCATGAATCTCTACGAAAATCGGTTAATTCCCTCCGAAGTCCAGCAGGTAAACCCAGAAATCTCACAGCCTATGCAAGTAGAATTATTGGGTACCCAGGAAGTTCTGAAACTGTTAAATATCAGTGAGAGCACTTATTATCGATTGGTAAAGAACGGTTCCCTTATCCCTACTAAAATTGGAAGCCGCCATTATTATAGGAAGAATGATTTGGATACCATTTTTGAGTTATTCCGTAGAAAAAAAATGAGTACAAAAAAAAGAGTGCATTTGCACTCTTTCTTCTTATTTCTCGATTTCTTTCAAACTGGACATTTTTTTGTATTCTAAAAATCCTTTGATGTCTTCGAAATGTTCCCTAACCCGTTTATTTCCAAATTCAAACACTTTTTTTGCCAAACCATCCAAGAAATCACGATCATGGGAAACTAGAATCAAGGTGCCATCAAAATCCTGAAGAGCATCCTTGATGATATCCTTGGTTTTCATATCCAAATGATTGGTAGGCTCATCCAGAATCAACACATTAACAGGTTCCAACAATAATTTGATCATAGCTAAACGGGTCTTTTCTCCTCCAGATAATACCTTTACCTTTTTGGTGGTATCATCTCCGCTGAACATAAAAGCACCCAGTAGGTCCTTTATTTTTACCCTTACATCACCAACTGCAATCTGATCAATCGTTTCGAATACGGTCAGCTCTTCATCCAGTAAGGAGGCTTGATTTTGGGCGAAATAACCAATTTTTGCATTATGGCCAACTTTTAAACTCCCTTCAAAATCAATTTCTCCCATGATCGCTTTAATCATGGTTGATTTTCCTTCTCCATTTTTACCTACAAAAGCTACTTTTTCACCTCTTTCGATCACCATATTTGCTTTTTCAAAAACTAGATGATCACCATAGGATTTCGTTAGGTCTTCTACCATTACAGGATAAGTTCCTGATCTTGGGGAAGGAGGGAATTTCAATCGCAATGCGGAAGTGTCGACCTCATCAATTTGTATGATCTCCAGTTTTTCCAGCATTTTCACGCGTGATTGAACTTGTAAAGTTTTAGAGTAAGTACCTTTAAAGCGGTCTATGAATTCTTGATTATCAGCTATAAATCGCTGCTGTTCTTCATACGCTTTGATCTGGTGTTGCCTACGCTCTTTACGTAACTCAAGGTAATGGCTGTATTTAGCCTTATAATCGTAGATTTTACCCATAGTTACCTCGATCGTTCTATTGGTGATGTTATCAACAAAAGCACGGTCGTGGGAAATCACCATAACTGCTTTAGCCTGTGTTACCAGAAAATCTTCGAGCCATTGGATACTTTCGATATCCATATGGTTGGTAGGCTCATCGAGTAGGATAAGGTCTGGTTTCTTTAGGAGTATTTTTGCCAGTTCGATACGCATTCTCCATCCTCCAGAAAATTCAGAAGTTTGACGGTTGAAATCCGATCTTTCAAATCCAAGGCCTTTTAATACCTTTTCAATTTCAGCATCATAATTCGTTTCTTCCAAGGAATAGAATTTTTCACTCAATTCGGAAACCCGCTCGATCAATTTCATGTAATCGTCCGATTCATAGTCCGTCCGTACATTCAATTGTTCGTTAAGTTCATTTAATTCCTTCTCCATGCTGTTCTGCTCATCAAAAGCTTTAGCTGTTTCTTCAAAAACAGTTAAGCCGTCCTGAGTCAGTAAATGTTGCGGAAGGTAAGCAATAACAGCATCTTTGGGTCCTGTGACATTTCCTGTTGTAGGTTTTCCGACTCCAGCAATAATTTTTAATAAAGTAGATTTTCCAGCGCCATTTTTACCCATTAAGGCAATTTTATCATTTTCATTGATAGAGAATGAAACGTCTGAAAATAAAGTGGTTCCTCCAAAGGAAACGGATATATTATTTACATTAAACACTTGTAGGCAATTTTAATAAGTTGCAAAGATAATGTAACTTTATTAACCTAATAAATTATCATGAAAATAAACCTATTCATTTTTTCCATTCTCTTTTTGAGTTCAGGCTTTGTATTTGGCCAATTAAAATACGCAAATGACAAGATCAAAACTGGCGCTGACCAAACAGAACTTTATATTCCTCAATTAAAAGGTAAAAGGGTTGCTCTGATTGCCAATCAAACGAGCATTATTGGTAAGACCCATTTATTGGATAGCCTGGTTAAAAGAGGGATAAATGTGGTAAAAGTATTTGGCCCGGAACACGGTTTTAGAGGGAATGCCAGTAATGGTACCGAGGTCGGTGATGAAGTTGATAAGGGAACTGGGGTAAAGATCATTTCTTTATATGGCGCCAAAAAGAAACCATCTAAGGAAGATTTAGCTGATGTGGATGTCTTGATCTATGATATTCAGGACGTAGGATGTAGGTTTTATACCAATATTAATATTTTGAGGGATGTGATGGAATCTGCAGCACAATATGGAAAGGAAATGCTGATTCTCGATCGTCCAAATCCTAATGCCTATTTTGTAGATGGCCCCATTCTGGACATGAAAAACAAATCGGGAATAGGCCAATTTCCTATTCCAATAGTCCATGGATTAACCGTTGCGGAGTTTGCCCAGATGGCAAATGGGGAAGGTTGGCTGGAAAACAACTTGAAGGTAAAATTAAGGGTCATTAAAAATGCAAACTACAAACATGATATGTTGTATAAACTGCCTATCTATCCATCACCGAATCTAAATACCCCAGAAAGTATCTTATTATATCCTAGCACCTGTCTTTTTGAAGGGGTTTCACTCAATCATGGTCGGGGAACAGATTATGCTTTTACGGTAGTGGGCGGACCAATGTATAAAGGGGTTTATAACTTCCATTATACACCGGTTTCTATGCCTGGTCGAGCGGAAGACCCCTTGTACCAAGATCAAGTTTGTTATGGCTTGGACCTACGCCAAACAGACCTGGAAGAATTGGTGAAATCGAAAAAAATTAACCTGGAATGGATGATGGAACTCTATGCAAAACATCCCAACAAGGAACGATTCTTCGACCGATCCATTCATCGTCAAATTGGTAATATCGATTATTTGGCTGGTGTATCTGAATTTAAGGAGCAGATTAAAGCAGGTTTATCTGAAGAAGAGATTAGAAAGAGCTGGGAACCTGGGCTTTCCGCTTACAAGAAAATGCGTAAGAAATATCTTTTGTACAAATAAAGAAATATAGCTTTTACTAATAAAGAGCTACAAAAAATAAATAGCATGAAACATTAAGTGTTTTTTTTTGAAAGTAGAAGTATGGTGAATTTAATTTTTCCATACTTTTATTTTTTAATCACACGTTTTTATGATGCATAGCATGCTCCCAATGGTATTGGTCATGGTATTATTGATTGTAATACTGACTATTTGGGCTAACAAATTGAAGATCGCCTATCCGATATTATTGGTGGTCGCCGGACTTTTGACCTATTTTATCCCAGGTCTTCCAGTTATCAAAATCGATCCCGATCTCATATTTTTCATCTTTCTACCACCCTTATTATTTGAGGCTGCATGGACAATCTCCTTTAAGGAAATGAAAAAATGGTGGCGGATTATTGGAAGTTTCGCTTTTCTGGTGGTTTTCTTTTCTGCCTTGTTGGTGGCATTGGTTTCCAATCAGATGATCCCGGGATTCTCCATTGCCTTAGGATTTGTGCTAGGAGGGATAGTATCACCTCCAGATGCTGTAAGCACTGGGGCAATTACCAAATTTGTGAAAATACCTAAATCCACGTCGACAATTCTGGAAGGAGAAAGCTTATTGAATGACGCTTCCTCCTTAATCATCTTTCGATTTGCATTGGTTGCCGTTGGAACCGGACAATTTATTATTCAAGAAGCAGCTGTTGACTTCCTATGGATGTTGTTTGGTGGTGTAGGGATAGGTATTCTGATCGCTTTGGTTTTTATGTGGATCCATAAATATTTCTCCACTGATGCCCCTTCTGATATTGCGCTGACTTTAATAGAACCTTATTTCATGTATTGGGTCGCCGAGCAATTCCATTGTTCCGGTGTGTTAGCTGTTGTTTCTGGGGGGTTATTTTTGTCTGCTAGACGGATGAGCTACTTAGCAAGTACAAGTAGGGTTAAAGGATATTCTGTATGGGAAAGTTTTACATTTATCTTGAACGGAATGGTGTTCTTGCTGATCGGATTAGAACTTCCGGAAATCGTAGCAGCTATTAAGTCTCATGGAATTCCTATTGGTACAGCTATGGGCTATGGGGTGATCGTTACGGTGGTGCTGATCCTTGCTAGAATTTTGAGCTCGTATGCTGCTATGTTTGCCACAGTTATTTTTAGACCAGCGGTTGCACACCAGAACCAATTCAGTAGAAGGCGCTGGTATTTGCCTATCATGTTAGGATGGACCGGTATGCGTGGGGTGGTATCCTTGGCAGCAGCCTTAGCCATCCCCTTAACATTGCCTTCGGGTGAACCTTTTCCCTATAGAAACCTCATCTTGTTCATTACCTTCGTGGTGATATTATTGACCCTTGTGGTACAAGGGCTTACCCTGCCTTATTTTATTAAAAGATTTAAAATATTTGAGGGACTTGAAGATGAGGAGCAGATAGCGCAAAATACCCGGTTGAAAATGAAAGTTGGTCTGAGACAGCATGTCTACCAACATGTTAAATCCAAATATGAAACCGAATATGCAGGCCATGCGGGTATGGAAAAGATATTGAAGCACTGGGAGGATCAGTCCAAAGTACAAGAGACCAATTGGATGGATGATATCAGTAAAAACATGCTGTTTGAGATTTTTCAAGTGCAACGGGAATACCTCGCAGAATTAAATAAAAGTGAAGAGTTTGATGAAGAGTTGATCAGGCATCAGATCTATCAAATCGATCTGGAAGAGGAAAGGTTGAAAGCTGTTTAGGATTATAATTTAACGATTTTATAATAAACAATTTTAAAGCTTTTCCTCAAATAAGCATAAATTACCTTGCATTTAAAAGCATGGAATATTATATTTGTTATCGTTAACAGGATTAACAATAACCCAATATAAACTATTCCATGTCAAAAACCTATTTCTACAATGGAGCAATAATTCTATCTGATTCCCAAATTTCTAATGGTTATGTATTGGTTGATGGAACTAAGATTTTAGATTTTGGTCATGGTGAAATAGCAGTTGAATCAGATACCGTCAAGATAAATTTGAATGGGAGATACCTTTCTCCTGGCTTTATCGATCTTCATGTACATGGTGGAGGTGGTTTTGATTTTATGGACGCAACATTAGAGGCGTTCTTAGGCATCGCAAATACTCATGTTCAATTTGGTACTACAGCCATGTGTCCAACCAGCCTTACTGCAGAATTATCTGGTATTTATGCAGTGTTGGACTGTTACGAAGAAGCAATAAAAAAGAATGATACAGGAGCAGCATTTCTTGGGATACACCTAGAAGGACCATATCTAGCATTAAGTCAAAGAGGAGCCCAAGACCCCAAATATATCCGTAATCCAGAACCAGAAGAGTATGAGGCTATTCTTGCTTACTCCTCTCACATCATTCGTTGGAGCGCAGCACCCGAACTCCCCGGAGCATTAAAATTTGCAGATTATTTAATAGAAAATGGCGTTTTACCATCTCTTGCTCATACCAATGCGATTTATGAAGAGGTCCTCGAAGGATTTAACCATGGATTCTCATTAGCTACACATTTTTATTCTGCGATGTCCGGAATAACTCGAAAAAATGCGCAACGTTTCGCCGGTACCATAGAAGCGGGATATCTAATCGATGACATGGATGTGGAAATCATTGGAGATGGAATCCATGTTCCACCACCATTATTAAAACTTATTTATAAGATAAAAGGCCCAGACAGGATCGCCTTGGTAACTGACGCAATGCGTGCAGCAGCTATGCCAGAAGGACAAAGTATACTTGGTCGGGAATCAGATGGATTACCTGTGATCGTGGAAGATGGTGTAGCAAAATTAATGGACAGATCAGCGTTTGCTGGAAGTGTGGCAACAGCCGATCAATTGATCAGAAATTATGTGCGATTGGGAGAGGTACCTTTAGTAGAAGCCATTAAAATGATGTCACAAACACCAGCACGTATATTGAATATACATCATCGTAAAGGAAAAATTGAAAAAGGCTATGATGCTGATCTGGTAATTCTAAATGAGGATTTGTTCGCAGAATTGACCATGGTTATGGGGGATATCAAATTTCAAAAATATAGTTAAGCAGGCATGAGTGAAAAGAAAAACTTACAAGGAGTAAAGGAGATTGCTAAACTTGCCAATGTTTCCATTGGAACAGTAGATCGGGTATTGCATAATAGACCTGGAGTTGCCAAAGCGACAAAGGAGCGTGTTCTTGCCATTCTGAATGAACATAATTATTCACCTAATCTGATCGGAAGAGCCCTTTCAAAACGTAAATTGATCACTTTGGCAGTTATGGTTCCTAAAAGTTCAGAAGAATCGGCTTTTTGGGATGCTCCTTTGAAAGGCATTCAACGTGCGGTCTCTGAATTAGAAATTTACCAAGTTAAATTGGAGTTATTTTTATATGATCAGAATGACCGTTTGAGTTTTATTGAAAAATTTGAAGAACTTAAAAAAGCAAAAGTAGATGGTTTAGTCTTGGCTCCAACTTTCCTAAAAGAATCGAAACAAGTATGTCTATACAGTGACGAAGAAAATATTCCCTATAATTTTATAAATTCCAATCTCGAAGGATGTAATAATCTAGCATATTACGGGCCAGATCTATTTCAGAGTGGAACACTAGCGGCTAGGTTAATAAGTTTATTAAATAAGCCAAATGAGGAGTTTTTAATAGTCCATGTTTCCAAAGAACTAGAAGAAGATCATCATATTCTTATTAAAGAAGAAGGAGTAAGATCATTTTTCAAGAAACATAATATTGAACAAAAAATGAAGCATCTAATTATATTAGGTACAGACTACAGCTATGTATCCAATAAATTAGAAACATACCTAAAATCATCTAACCCTAAAAGCATATTGGTTAGTAATTCACGAGTATCTACTATTGCAAGGTTTTTTGAGGAAAAGCAAATTTCAGGAATTAGATTAATTGGATTTGATTTTCTGCCAGAGAATGTGGAATACCTTCAGAAATCCACTATAGATTTTCTGATCTGTCATAAACCTCTCGAACAAGGCTATCAATCGATCATGTCTCTATTTGCTCAAGTTAATACCCAGAAAACACCACCTAAAATCAATTATTCTCCTCTGGATGTAATCTGCAAGGAAAATTACCAGTATTACCAAAACTAAATCTTTATGAAGAACTTAATAATCCTCGTATTTACTTTTTTGAATGTTTTATTCATAAATGTCTCTGCCCAATCAAAGAACACTGATTTTAAGGTTAAAGGCTTTCATTTGGACCTAAGGGTTCAAGTGATGAAAATACCGGCATTAAAATCATTTGCAAAGCAATTGAAGGATGGGGGTATGAATACATTAATTATGGAATGGGAGGCTACTTATCCATTCAAAAACCATCCTTTGATCCCTAATCAATTCGCATATACTAGGGAGGAAGTTATTGATTTCGTGAATTATTGTGAAAACTTAGGAATTGATGTGATTCCACTTCAACAAAGTTTTGGTCATGTGGAGTATATCTTACGTCATTATCGATATAAGGAACTCCGTGAGGATCAAAAGGATTATTCGCAGATAAATCCTCTTAAAGAAGACCTGGCGAAAGAATTGTTTAGAGATCTATTCAATGATTTGATCAGTACACATCAATCAGAATATATCCATATTGGTGGAGATGAAACTTACTTACTTGGACATTCTAAGGAATCGCAAAAGAAAGTTGCAGAATTTGGTAAGGGAAGGCTTTATGGTGATTATATAAAACTTCTTTGTGAATTGGTCGTAAGTTTGGGCAAAAGACCTGTACTATGGGCAGATATTGCCATGAAATATCCCGACGCACTTAAAGGTTTACCAAAAGAAACAATCTTTGTGGATTGGAATTATGGTTGGGACATCAATATGTTCGGTAAACATAGTAATCTTTTGCAGTCTGGGTTTGAGATTTGGGGGGCTCCATCTTTAAGGTCACATCCTGATAATTATTATATCACCCAATGGGAAAAACATTTCAGAAATATCCGTGAATTTATTCCCTTGGCACGTGGTTTTGGATATCAAGGCATGGTCATCACATCCTGGTCAACATCCGGGTTGTATTCCAGTTTATGGGAATCCCCAAAAGATTTAGTTGAACTGTATCCTATTCGTCGCGTTTACCCATTATCTGGATTCAACCTCTTGATTTCAGCCTACTTTGAAGCGATGAAAAGTGATAGGCCATTAAAGGTTGACAACTTTGTTTTAGACTATGCCAAAAGGCAATATGGATTCAATGACCAAGAATCAAAACGATTCTGGAAAGCTCTTCAGGCCAATCCTTATGAAATAAATCAAGGTGTAGTTGGATCCTCCGATTTGACCATTCAAACTATAAAAGATAGTGCAGAATGGGTCCTGAGGGAATTGAAGGAATTAAACCCTAAAAACAATAAAACAGAATATGCTCATTACCCCTTAATGGCAGAAATCCGAGCCCAATACCTTAGTTATATGCTAATTGAACAGCAATTGAACCTAGCTGATTTTGATTCCGCAAAGCTACCTGCCATAATACAAGAATTAAAAGGAATTTTGGATAATAACCTGGATGAGCGTTTTGAAAAACTGAATGGTGACTTTATTTATACTCGTGAAATTCAGGATGAACATGATCTTAGAAATAGGAAAGTACGCCTCTTGTACGAGCGATTAACAAGAATGGGAAAAAGCGATTAAAACCTTGGGTCATGAAGAATTATCAGGAAGTTTCAGTTCAATCCTTGACAACAGGACAGAAAAGAATGTCGGTATTGATCATTGCAATCATGTTTTTTGTTTTTGGTTTTGTAACCTGGATAAATGCCATTCTGATTCCCTATTTCAAATTAGCGTTTGAATTAAATCATTTTGAATCCTATCTAGTTGCATTTGCATTTTACATTGCCTATCTCGTGATGTCTTTACCTGCTGGATACCTCTTAAATAGATTTGGTTTTAAAACTGGGATGATGTTGGGTTTTTTTGTGATGTCAGTTGGCGCCTTCTTATTTATTCCAGCTGGTGCCGTCAGATCATACCCTTTATTCCTTCTTGGATTATTCACTTTAGGTATTGGTCTTTCAGTCCTACAAACAGCTGCGAATCCTTATGTGACGATATTGGGAGATAAAGAGCGAGCCGCCCAACGATTTAGTATCATGGGGATCTGTAATAAAATGGCTGGCATTATTGCTCCATTATTGTTCGCGGCTATTATTCTTAAGCCGGAAGATAAAGAATACTTTGAATCAATTCTGACCTTATCTCCCCAGGAAAAAAATCTTGCTCTAAATGGATTGACACAAAGGGTCATGGTTCCGTATGGGATTGTGGGCGTCGTGTTAATCGGATTGGGCTTATTGATCAAATTTTCGCCATTACCTGAAATAAATACTTCAGAGGATGGGAAATCTGATCTATCTGATGCTAAAGCAAAGCCCAATATCTTCGCTTTTCCTCATTTGGTTTTAGGAAGTGTTGCTATATTTTTTCACGTTGGTTCCCAAGTAATTGCGGTAGATAGTATCATTAATTATGCTCAACATCATGGCTTAAGCTTCTATGATGCCAAAACTTTTCCTTCATATACGCTTACTGCTACGATTATAGGGTATTTATTGGGGATCTTTTTGATCCCGAAATACATCAACCAATTATCGGCCTTGAAATTCTGCACCTGCTTTGGTCTGATATTATCTACAGGGATTTTATTCTTTAATGGGGAAATTAATCTTTTGGGTTATCAGACGGATGTTTCCGTCTGGTTCTTGGTTTTATTAGGTTTCGCCAATTCGATGATATGGGCTGGAGTATGGCCGTTAGCCTTATCAGATTTGGGTAAATATCTTAAAATTGGCGCTTCGTTATTGGTAATGGCCCTGTGTGGAAATGCTATCCTACCGATGCTGTATGGGTATTTTGCTGATTATATGGGTCTGCGGGAAGCCTATTGGGTATTAATACCATGTTACGCATATCTCATTTATTATGCTTTTCACGGATATAAACTCAGAAACTGGAAAACTTAATATTTATCCCTGTCGCTCGACTCCCGAAGGATAAGTTCGGTTTTTATTAAAATTTCTTGGTAATCGGTGTGTTCGAAATCAGGGTCTTCAATTTGCTGGATAAGAAGTTTCGATGCTACTTTGCCCATGGAATAAGCATTATCGTCTATACTGGATAATTGGGGGTCAACAACCTTGGAAATAGGGTAATTACTAAAACCTATAATCGCGATATCCTTTGGGATTTGAAATCCCAATTTTTTAAAAACTTGTATAGCTGCTGCGGCAGTATAATCATTTGCACAAACTAATCCGTCTATTTTCATATTCGAATTAGCCAAAGATTGAGCCAGCTCCAAACCCTCCTCATAACTCAAATGCTTGGCTTCCTTTATCAATTCTTCTTGTACAGTTAATCCTTGCTGAAGTAATGCATCTTTATATCCTTGTAAACGAGATTGGAAAATGCCTACCGATTGGTCTCCAGAAATATGTGCAACCTGCTTACAGCCTATTTGAATTAGATGTTCAGTTGCCTTAAAGGATGCTTCATGATCATTGATCATCACCTTGTTGGTTTTTAAACCTGTTGCATTTCTGTCATATACCACCAAGGGGATATTGGCTTTTTTTAACTTTTTGAGATGTTCATAGCGATGTGTTTCTAAACCAGGACAAATTATTAATCCGGCAGCCAAAGAACTCTCCAGCATTTGCACAATCTCCTTTTCTTTTTTGTAATTATCCTGGGATTGAAAAATGGTTATTTGATAGCCGTTTTTATAAGCATAGTCTTCAATTCCACTAATTACTTTGGAATGAAAATCAATATCAATTCTTGGGCAAATCACCCCGATGGACTTTGTTTTTTTACTCCGGAAACTGGAAGCTATGGGGTCGATTGAAAAACCTAATTCCTTAACTTTTTCATTCACCATTTTTTTAGTAGCCTCACTGATCGCGGGATGATTCGATAAAACGCGGGAAACGGTTGAAGTCGAAACGTTCAATGCTTTTGCTATATCTTTTATGGTAATCCTTGGGGAATCTGCCTGTTTCATCCTTAAAAATTTATGGAACCTAATTTAATGTAATTTTTCTGTTATTCAAATTTATGAATCATATTGATTAATGCAATTGATTGCATTAAAATATGTGTATAATTAATTTATAACCATAAAATAACGCAACGTGATATTTATTTTAATGCAAACATTTGCATAAATTATCTTAAAATCATAACTTGCTTACATAAACAAACAGATTGTAAACCTTTAATCTGAAATTATGATGATAACCACCCACCGATTTATGATTAAATTGGAAAGTCGAGTAGTTAGCAAAATACTCTTTCTCTTAGGATTGATTTTGTTAGCCTTCTTTACTGCCCAGGCGCAGACCAAAACTATTACAGGATATGTTAAGGATAGCAATAATGCTGGTTTGGCCGGAGTAACCGTCCAAGTCGCAGGCAGCTCTAAAGCAACAAGTACAAATGATCAAGGCTATTTTGAAATGACCAATATTTCTGTTGGTCAAGAATTGATATTCAGCTTTCAAGGATTTACCGAAAAACGTGTTACTGTCCAAAACCAAACTATTCTTCAAGTCACTTTAGAATCCAGTTCTACAGTCATTGAAGAAACAGTTGTAGTAGGGTATGGTCGCCAAAAGAAAAGAAACCTGACTGGATCAATTGTTTCGGTCGGTTCCAATGAGATTGAAAAAACCAGTTTACAAGATCCTATTTCCATTCTTCAAGGTCGTGCTGCCGGTGTTCAGATATCTTCAAACTCCGGTGCACCAGGATCAGAAATGATGATTCGTGTGAGAGGAAATTCTTCTTTGAACTCAGGCAATAATCCATTGTTTGTCGTTGATGGCATTCCAATTGAGTCAAATTCTATCTCCTCCTTAAATGGTACAGAAAACTTCGGCCTCAATCCTTTGGCAGATATCAACCCAAGTGATATTGCATCCATAGAGATATTAAAAGATGCAGCTTCCACAGCTATTTATGGTTCTAGGGCTGCAAATGGGGTTGTTATGATCACGACTAAGCGAGGTGCTGAAGGGAAACCTGAAGTCCTTGTCAATGCTACAACGGGCATTAGTAACCTCACCCGTAAATTAAGCGTGCTTAATGCTGCCCAATATAGAGAAGCTGTCTTGGATTCTTACTTTGCCCTACCAAATCCAGAAGAACCGTATTATACCATAATT
The DNA here is from genome assembly GCF_002734245.1 of Sphingobacterium sp. 1.A.4. Taxonomy (NCBI): domain Bacteria; kingdom Pseudomonadati; phylum Bacteroidota; class Sphingobacteriia; order Sphingobacteriales; family Sphingobacteriaceae; genus Sphingobacterium; species Sphingobacterium sp. 1.A.4. The sequence goes on along the minus strand of NZ_PEAZ01000057.1, from coordinate 10,509 downwards.
GATTCTTTAAACCCAATGAACAATGGTGATGTAGATTGGCAGGATGAATTGATGCGTACAGCGAAGCAATATAAAATTGATGTTGCAGTAAGAGGTGGTACCAAAGCGGCAAAATATGCTTGGAGCACATCCTATTTAGATCAAGATGGGATAATTCTAAATTCGAATTACAAAAGGTTTACTTCCAGATTGAATGTTGATTTTGATCTAACGGATTACCTTAGAATAGGCCAAAGTATTTCTTATACCAATGGGGTGAACAATCGGACCAATGCTGCAGGAACAGGGAATTTAAGTATCATTCGAAGTTTATTGGTTAGACCTCCAAACATGTCCATGTACTTACCAGACGGTTCCTTGAATGGTTATATGATCGGTATGCGCAATCCAGTTGGAATGGCATTATATGCCACTAACCTCAACAAAAGCAATCGTATAATAGGAAGTCAATATGTAGAGGCTGATATATTTAAAGACCTGAAATTCAGATCAAATTTTAACTTGGATTATATATCCATGAAAGAGGAAGAATTTATGCCTTCGATATTAGATTATCGTGAGGGATATAATACAGGAGGGGTAAGAAATATTGGTAATCTCACTTGGGGAAATGAAAGTTATTTCACCTACCAAAAGAGTTTGGAGAATGTACATAATTTTGGAGGGGTTTTGGGTATGAGTTTCCAGAAGTGGCGATTTGATCGTACGGGACTTGATGGAATGTTCTTTCCAAGTGATGATATCAGAACGCTGAATGCCGCATCGGTCATTTCTAACCAAGGAGTGAATGTGGCTTCCGAACACGCCATGTTATCCTATTTTGGACGTGCTACCTATGATTATAGAGGTAAATACCTTTTAGAATTCAATCTACGAGCAGATGGATCATCCCGATTTGGTAGAGATAATCAATTTGGATTTTTTCCATCTGCCTCCGCCGGGTGGAGATTTAAGGATGAAGAAATGCTTAAAGATGCCAGTTGGTTAAGTGATGGTAAATTGAGGTTTAGTTTAGGAAGTACTGGTAATGAAGCGATTGGAGATTACACTTCACAGGGTGAATTTACCTTAGGAACGAATTACCTTGATTTTTCAGGAGCATCGCCTACTGTTATGCCAAATGCGAGTTTGAGTTGGGAGACAACGACACAATATAACCTTGGTCTGGAATTGGGCTTTTGGAACAATCGGGTTTTATTTACGACAGAAGCGTATTTAAAGCAAACACGTGATTTATTATATAATGTACCAATTCCAAATACTACAGGTTTCGAGTTTATTACTCAGAACATTGGAAATATTGAAAACAAAGGCTTAGAGTTTAGCTTACAAACTAAAAACTTACAAGGTGCATTCACCTGGAATACAGGTCTTAATATAAGTTTGAACCGGAATAAAGTAGCATCTTTGCCAGAAAACTTATTGACGAATGGGTATATCCAAAATGGGACATATCATATTTTACAAGAAGGACTGCCAATCGGTGTATTTTATGGATGGCGTTTTATGGGCGTATATGCGCGTGATGAAGATAATGTAAACAAAGTTACTCATGGTGCTAGCGGACCTGTTTTTGTGGGCGGTGATCCCATTTGGAAGGATTTAAATGGAGATAATATCATCAATCAGGATGATCGTGAAATTATTGGTTATGCTGAACCAAAATTCTTTGGTGGTATTTCTAACGATTTTAGTTATAAAAATTTCCATCTCAATGTATTCTTTCAGTATTCCGTTGGAAATGAAATATATAGTGAATTGAACCATCAAAGAAACTCTGTTGTACGGTACAATAATCTTTCTACAGATGCACTTGACAGGTGGCGAGAGCAGGGAGATATCACTAATTTTCCAAGATTGATTAGGGACGATCCAAAGCAATCAGATTCACGTGTTCAAAGTAGGTGGGTAGAAGATGGTTCTTACATCAAGTTGAAAAATGTAAACCTACGTTATAGTCTGAAACCCGAATGGACCCAAAAAATTGGACTCAGAAAGGTTGACGCCTTTATTAATGCCAATAATTTAATCACTTGGACCAAATATACTGGTTTTGATCCTGATGTAAATTCGTATTCCGGACTTCGGGTGGGCCTGGATGAGGGGTCTTACCCGCAGAGCCGTACGTTTATGTTTGGTTTAACATTTGGACTTTAATTTGAATTATCATGAAACTATCATTTAAATATATCATAGCCGCCTTTGTTTTGAGTGCTTCAACTACTTCTTGTTCAAGTTTTTTGGATAAAGAACCTATCAGTAATTTTTCGGGACAAGGTTTTTATAAAAAACCTGCCGATGCACAGGCCGGAGTGAATGGCATTTATAATTCTTTACAATCTGTTTTTCGTATAAACTTTGCTTATTGGGGTGAAGGAAGGGCAGATAATGTAACTACAAGACATTCAGGAGATCCATTTGCCTTACAGCAAAACAATCTTACACCAATCATTAATTCTGCACGTTGGGATAATTTTTACACCTTGATTTCACGGGCTAATTATGCCATTAAATATATTCCTACGGTTTTTGAATCCGAAGATAGTGCATTAAGAAATCAATTATTGGGACAGGCTAGAGGACTCAGGGGATTGGCCTTCTTTTATTTAACCCGGATATGGGGTGATGTCCCCATCATTTTGGAACCATACGAAAGTATAGATCAGAATTTGTTCGTGGAAAGAAATAGTCAGGCCGATGTTCTAAAACAGGCTGAAGAAGATTTATTGTTTGCAGCGGCCAATTGTGCAGACAATTATACGGGGGATAGAAATAGAGTGTTTTTAACAAAAGGTGCTGCATATGCATTTCTTACCCAACTTGCCATGTGGGAAAAACAGTATGATAAAGCAGTAGGATATGCCGACAAAGTACTAGACGATAGCCAATTCAGTTTAGTTTCCATTAATGATTGGAATAGTATTTTCAATAAGGGAGCAAGCTCAGAAAGTATATTTGAAGTGGGTTATAATGAGGTTCAGACAAATTCTTTAAGAGTTTTATATGCTTTAGGTTCGGACTCTGATTATGTTCCAAGTTCAAAATTTATAGCTTCTTTTGAAGAAGGGGATTTAAGGAAAAATCTAATCTATGATGTGAAAGAAGTTCAACCGCGTAAAATATGGAAATTCTTTGGTGTGGGATTCAATGATGAAAGCCCTGACCCTTCAGGTAATAATATTGTTTTGACTCGATTAGCTGATATTATGCTGTTAAAAGCAGAAGCATTATCCAATCTTAACCAAACAGATGAGTCCTTAACACTCCTGAATAATATTAGAAGGAGAGCTGGATTGTCAATTATGGATTTGGAGGTGGCAAAAAATCTTTATGGTGATCTTACTTCTGCTATTTTACATGAACGATCTATTGAATTGTCCTTTGAAGGGCATCGATGGTTTGACCTCGTAAGAACAGGTAAAGCCATAAATACAATGAATCCTTTAAATGGACTATCAGACGAAAAAAATCTAGTATGGCCAATCCATGAGAATGCTTTATTAAGAAATCCGAAGCTCAATCAAAATGAATTCTACAAATAACCAATGAAAATTAATTTTATGAAAAAGTTAAAAAATACAATATCAATGGTGCTATTAGGTGTAGGATTAATTGGTATGCAATATAGCTGTGAAATACAGGAGAATTTTGATTATGTAAAAGGTCCTGATAATAGTAAACTTTCAGTTGATGCGCTAACCTTTATTTCAGAAAACGAATCTTTAAGTCTTTTAAAAGAAGCGATCATTAAAGCTGGGATGGAAAGCTTTTATAATGGATCGAAAGAATATACTTTTATTGCGCCTAACAACCAAGCATTTACAGCTTATCTAAAAGACAATGGTTATGCGTCTATAAATGATATTCCTTTACCGATTTTGAAGAATATGCTGAAATATCATATCGTAAATGGTACAGTAAATTTTAATGATCCAGCACTATCTGCAAGTAATAAACCAATTGCTTATAATACAGAGAATGGGCAAACGATGTTTCTTTCTCATAGTAGTACCTATGTTGGGATCATCAATGAAGGAACGAATAGCCAATGGCAGATCCGCACCTCCAATCTTGTCCCTACTAATGGAGTGATGCATGTGACCAATTTTATCACTTACTATTCCGCGCCAACAGGAGATGCAAATGCTGTAAACCCAAACCTTTTGTTAGATACCATTTTTCCTAAACACGATTCTTACATCAATGGAGGAATTGATTCGGATAAGAATTTCGGAACCACCAACCTGTTAAAAATTAAGAACGTTTCTGGAAATGGTGATTATGACCGTAAGGCAGTAATGATTTTTGACTTTAATGATTTTAAGAAAGAAGGTGTGGTTACAGATTTAAGGATGCAGTTGTCTGTTTCTTTTACACATGCCAAAGGGGTCGATCTAAATCTATTTGAAACACCTAATGCTAGTTGGACAGAGGCATCAATAAAATTTAACAATATGGTGTTTCCAACGAGTCCAAGAATTGCCTCCATAAAAACCAGTAAGGTTAGTTTTTTCAATTTTGATATAACAGATTATTATAAAAACGTCAATCCAGAGGGTTTAAAATCATTTATGTTGGATGGACAACCTGGCTCAGATGAAACCGATGAAATTGCATCAAAAGAACATGCCACCTTATTACCACCAATGATAATTGCTACATTGGCATCTGGAGATTCAGAATTGACTTTAGAAAACATAACTGATTTTAAAATTGAAAATGGCGGTGTATATGTACTTTCCAAGGATAATTTAGAAGTTTCTGGTGCATCAGCAGGTGATATTATTTACACCATTGAGGAGGCTCCAGTATTTGGCTGGTTATTAAAAGGTGCAGAAGTATTAAAGAAAGGCAGCAAATTTTCACAATTAGATTTAGATTTGAAGAATTTATTGTTCATTCATGATGGTGAACAAAATGGCACACAAACTATAAAATTGACTGCTAGAGATCGAGCAGGTGCTATTCTGGAAAATTTGGAATTAAAAATCACAGTGGAATAAGATGAAGAAAAACCTTTTTGTAGGCTCAGCAGGAGTCGGATTGTTGTTGTTAATGATGAATTGTGGAACCCAGGCGCCAGTTGTGGAAAAGCCAAAAGAGCCTACAGATCGTGTAATTAAATTCTCCGGATTTGATTGGATCGTAAGAAACGATATGGTCAAAAAAGGACCTGGCCCAAATTACTTTTCCAATTCGGAAGATAATGTTTGGATAGATAAGGAGGGAAAGCTGCACCTAAAAATCACGCAAAAAGATGGTAATTGGTATTGCGCGGGAATGTATTGTAAACAGCCTTTAGGTTATGGTAAATATACCTTTTATGTACATTCAGATATAACCTTATTAGACCAAAATGTTGTTTCTGGATTATTTACCTATTTAAATGATGTGGAGGAGATCGATATTGAGTTCTCGAAATGGTCAATCCCTGAAAATCAGAATGCACAATTTGCCATTCAACCCTCTGATAAAACAGGTAATAAACATCGTTTCCAGATTCCCAGTAACGCTGGTCCAACAAGACACAGTTTTGATTGGCAAGAAGATCAGATCAATTTTATCAGCCAGGTAAATTCTGATGCTGCTATTGCGCCCTATGCTGCTTGGAAATATACAGGACCGGATGTTCCAAAAGCCACAACGGAACGAATGCGCATTAACCTTTGGTTATTTAAGGGGCAGATGCCTTCCGATTTAAAAGAGCAAGAGATCGTCATCGATAGTGTTACGTTTAATAAAAATTAATGCATAAATCAACCTAACCCTTTTTAATAGAACATGGATGTAAATGAAAAAATGATGGCAGTTTTTGAAACGAAAGAAGCTGCAGGATTAGCCGCGGGTAAAGCTATTGAAATGCAGATTACGGACTTATTGAAAGTTCAGGAAGAAGTAAGGATCATATTTGCTGCTGCTCCCTCCCAAAATGAAACCTTGGATTACCTGGTCAATTCCACCAAAATCCCTTGGGAAAAGATAATCGCTTTTAACATGGATGAATATATTGGATTATCAGATGATGCGGAACAATTGTTTTCAAATTATTTAATGGAGCGCATATTTAACAAGGTCAAGGTAAAGAAACTTCATCTGATTGATTCTAAAAACTCGGTTGAGAATGAAATCAAACGAATGACCAATCTTATCCATAACGCGGTTATCGATATTATTATCTTAGGGATTGGACAGAATGGACATATCGCATTTAATGATCCCCCAGTGGCTAATTTTGAGGATTCTGCTGTTATTAAACAGGTGGAATTGGATCAGGTTTGTAGGCAGCAACAGGTGAACGACAAATGCTTTCTTACTATAGATGAGGTCCCTTCACATGCATTGACACTCACAATTCCTACTATTATGAGTGGTAAACATTTGTTCTGTATTGTTTCGGGTCAACATAAGTCAGAGGCTGTTTATCAAACCCTTCATGGTGAGATTTCCATTAATTGGCCATCTACAATTTTAAGAACTCACCCTGACTGTAAATTTTATTTCGATAAAAACGCCTATAATTACGGTTAACCGTAAGGATTGTTTTCTACTATGCTTTATCTTCGTATTATAGCAAGTACTTAACCAATCCATTATAAATATTCCTATTTATTAGGTAATAAAAAGATCAATGTCCATCATTGGTCTTTTTTGTTTTTAGCAAGCTTCTTGTTATCTTGTTTTATTAAAAACCTAAACCTAACGCTATGAACCTCAACCGCAGGGAATTTATTACAGGTACAGCTGCATTATTATCCTTGGCAGCTTTTGTTCAAGATGTTTTTGGATTGGAAAAAGCAGCTGGTAAAAAAGTGGCTTTGATTGGGACAGGCTGGTATGGAAAAAGCGATCTGTTTAGATTATTACAGGTGGCCGATGTAGAGGTGGTAGCTTTATGTGATGTGGACAAAAACCATTTGGAGGAGGCTGGAAGATTAGTCGCTGGAAAACAAAAATCCCAGAAAACACCCGCACTTTATGAAGACTATCGGAAATTATTGGCAGAGCATCAATTGGACATCGTGATCATAGGCACTCCAGATCATTGGCACGCTTTGATGGCTATAGCAGCGATAAAAAATGGTGCTCATGTTTATCTGCAAAAGCCGGTAAGTGTGGATGTGCTGGAAGGAGAAGCTGTTTTAGCGGCTGCGCGAAAGTATAAACGTAAAATACAGATCGGTACCCAGAGAAGAAGTACTGCCCATATGATCGATGCTAAGGAAAATATTATCGAAAAAGGTTTGCTAGGTAAAATTTCCCACGTAGAGATGTGTTGTTATTTTCATATGAAGAGCAATGCCAATCCTCCAGAACAACCCGTTCCGTCCTTTTTGAATTATGATTTATGGACAGGTCCAGCACCTTTAAGACCTTACGATGGCTTGCCACATGGCAGCTGGTGGCGGGCATTTATGGAATATGGTAATGGAATAACCGGGGATATGTGTGTGCACATGTTTGATACCGTGCGTTGGTTGTTAAAGTTGGGTTGGCCAAAACGTATTTCGGCAACGGGTGGAATTTATGTGCAAAAAGATGCAAAATCAAACATTGCAGACACCCAAACGGCCATATTTGAATATGATGATTTAAATTGTGTTTGGAACCATCGAACTTGGGGAGCTCCTGCCGATCCCGCCTATCCTTGGTCTTTTATTATTTATGGAGATAAGGGAACATTAAAAGGAAATACCATGAAATACGAATTCATACCCCATGGGAAAGGTGAGCGTATTTTAAGAGAGGTGTTGTTCGAAAGGGAAAAATTCCCAGAAGACCTTAAAGAACCCCGTATCGAATTAAATGCAGCACCTGCTACTAGAGGACAAATGATGAACCTATTGACCGCTATCGAAAAAGATCATTTACCTGTTGCCGATATCGAAGAAGGACATATATCCTCCGCATCCTGTATCCTTGCCAATATTTCCATGGAACTCAATAGACCACTTATATATGACCCAATAAAGAAAAAAATCGTAAATGATCCAGAGGCTACCAAAAAATTGAAAAGAACCTATAGAAAAGGATGGGAGCATCCGTATGATAGCTGGATAAAAGGAAAGGTCTAACGGAATTTCAGATTAATGTCTTGGATGATTTCCATCATCCTGGTTTTTAATATGGCTGGTTCTAACACCTCGATATGATCGGCAAACATCAATAACCAACGAGGAAACTCGTGTTCAATATCCCTGCAATCGAACTGCATGATAAAATGGTCATCCTTCTTTTCTTCCGAAATATAGCCATAATGGTTTCTTTGCCATCTGACATGTGGGGCCATTTCTTTGCTTACTTTAATCCGAACTTTTGATCTTTCATAGGTCGTAGGTGGATTCAGGGCTATATACTCTTCCATACTTAGGTGCTCTTTGGAAAAATCAGATTCCAACAAATTAACTTCCATAACCCGGTCACTGCGGAATTGTCTATAATCCTTGCGGACTAAACAATAAGCAATAATATACCAATAGCCAATTTCATGAAGAACCCCTAAAGGTTCTATAGTTCTATCGTTGGCTTGATCATCTTTGATGCCTTGGTATAGTATTCGGAGCTGTCTTTTCTGGGCAATCGAAGTCAGGGTCGCATTTAAAAGTTGCGGAGCATGATTGGAAAAAATGGGATTATCCTGTTTTTTCATGATGATCTGTCCCTGCATATGCTCCAACATTTCTTGGTCATGTGATTTCAGAATGGCTTTTATTTTCATCATTGCAGAGCCATAATGCCGACTTGTGCTGTTATCAAAGAATTTCTCCGCCAATTTCTCGGTAGCCACAAAACTTAAAGCTTCTTCTTTATTGAAACTGACCGGCGGGAGGTTATAGCCATTCATGATGGAATAGCCGGTTCCAGCCTCGCCAATGATCGGGACTCCAGCTTGTTCTAAACTCTTCATATCCCGATAAATGGTTCGTAAGCTTACCTCAAATCGATCCGCCAAATCTTGCGCCTTTACGATTCTCTTGGACTGTAATTGAATTAGAATTTCAACAATACGGTCGAACCTTTTCTTTAAGTCGATGGACATAAGATGTTAAATATCACTTAATTTGAAAGTGTCCTTTAAACGAATTCCTTTTTCAGTATATTGTAGCGTACAGCATTCATGTTCAGCATCATGTTCCAGAAATAGGATGTATTCATTATCCACAATTTCTTTCCAATAATCCTGTCTTTCCTGCATGGTTACCAAAGGTCGTACATCATAGCCCATAACATAAGGAATTGGAATATGACCAACCGATGGAAGAAGATCGGCCATGTACAGAATGGTCTTATCCTTATATTTCATCTGCGGCAACATCATGGCTTCGGTATGGCCATTGGCAAATCTCATGAAGATGTCGCTGTCGTAAACAGGGTTATTTTCATCAATAAATTTCAATTGCCCACTCTCCGAGATGGGTAGGATATTTTCTTTCAAGAAGGATGCCTTTTCCCTTGGATTAGGATTGACTGCCCAATCCCAATGTTTTTCATTTGACCAAAATTCAGCATTCTTAAATGCAGGGGACAAGCGGTCTCCTTCGCGGATTATAGCACCCCCACAATGGTCGAAATGAAGATGGGTAAGAATTACATCGGTAATATCATCCCGATGAAAACCGTGTTTCTTTAGGGATCCATCCAAGGTATCATTTCCATGAAGGTAATAGTGGGAAAAGAATTTATCGTCCTGTTTATCCCCAAGACCAGTATCCACCAATGTTAATCGGTTTCCATGTTCTATCAGGAGCAATCGAGTCGCCCAAGTACATAGGTTGTTAGCATCTGCAGGATTAGTCCTCTGCCATAAGGATTTCGGTACTACACCAAACATCGCCCCACCATCTAATTTGAAAAACCCGGTATCGATACTGTATAAATTCATCTTCTGCGTTTATTTGAATATAAATTTGCTGTTTTAAAAGCAGAATGACAAGTTTGTTTTTATTTTGGGTTACTTCCTGTAATAATAATTTCAAGTAATCCCCGTCATTGCGAGGAGGCACTACACATCCGTCATCGTAAGTTTGTAAGTAAGTTATAGGAATTAAAGAGACAGAATATAATTTTGTATTTCATTTAGGATACAGCGAGAGAGGGAGTAAGATTTTTAATCGTCATTGGTCCTTGAGAGACCCTTCGCAATGTTAATCCCCCCTCTCTTATTCCTATCATAAACTTGGACAGTTCATTAGGCCAGGAGCCTGTTTTTTTTCGATTGATAAGTTATGATAAGAGCTGCTGTAATCCACAAATATGATATACAAATATGGTAACAGGTATTGATTGTTCAAAGGATTATTTTGACATTTCTGTCCAATCGGGAGAGAAAGAGGTTTTCAAGGGTCGTTTCCGTAACGACCAAGCGGGTTTTGTGGAGGCCCTGGGCCACATGCACGGCAGCCATATAGCGATGGAGGCCACCGGTCCCTATTACTTCCGCCTGGCAAGGTTCCTCTGGGAAAGGGATGAACGTGTCTCGGTCATCAACCCCCTTGTCATCAGGCGTTTTTC
>NZ_PEAZ01000056.1:0-37641 GCF_002734245.1 Sphingobacterium sp. 1.A.4 | reverse complement strand
ACTTGAACATCTTGATGGGGCTCTCTGCTGTACGCCCATTGGTCTGGCAATACTTCTCCAAAAGTTCCTCATGTATAAAACTGAAATCGATAAGATCGTTGATTTTGCGAAGTAGATTGTCTTTTGGAACAATGATATCGTACAATCCCGAATAGGAACTGAACTGAATTTTTTGTTGGGTAGAAAGCATCCTGATATCCGTTAAAGCCTACTTTAAGATACGAAAAAAGGAGCAGAAAACTGTTGTTTTCCACTCCTTTTTTTAGCCCATTCTAAAAGGGGACTTTTTCAGTGCCCTCTGTTGACCATCAAGGCTTTTTTATTTATAATTTTTAGTAGTTTTGATGCTTAAACAGTACACATGAGATTAACATACGTTCTTCCGTTTTTAAGTTTATCCTTGGCCCTAACGACCGTAGGATGCAATAATGAACCGAAACAACAAGCTGCCACTGAAGTGCATAATGAGCACGATGGACATGACCACAGTGCACATGCAGAGACAAGCCCTTCTACTGCAGCTCCTGCCCCACAACAGGCTCCACCGACGGTAAAAGCTGCCAACTTATCTATTCCTGAATTCACGTTTTTCAAGGTTAAATCGGGTATGCCATTCAGCAAAGCGGATATTGCCGCTGGAAGGAATACCGTTTTTATTCTATTTGACCCTTCTTGTGCACATTGCCAACATGAAGCCACTGCCCTATCATCGAATTACGATAAGATCAAAGGTGTGAATATCTATTACGTTTCCATGAACGATCCGGCTTTGATGGCCAATTTCTTCAATACCTTTGGTAAAGAATTAGAAGGAAAACCGAATGTGGAAATGCTTTACGATCGTAATCAGGAATTTGTACAACGTATTCACATCCCAAAAATGTTTCCGGCAAACTATGTATATGGTCCAGACGGAAGCCTAAAAAAATACTGGGAAGGTGAGAAAGATATCAAAGAAGTAATCGCTGATTTTAATAATTAATGAGGATAGCCATCAATGGGTTCGGACGCATAGGACGCCACAGCCTAAGAAACCTGCTGAACAGAGGATTGGATAATGTAGAGGTTGTTGCCATCAATGATTTGGCAGTTGCGGCTACCCTTGCCCACCTCTTTAAATATGATTCGGTGCATGGTCCGCTTGGAAAAGAGCTGAGCTATGAGGAGAACCACCTTTACATTGATGGAAAAGCTATACAGATCTTCAACAAAAAAAATCCGGAAGAACTTCCCTGGAAGGAATTGGCGATTGAGGTGGTTATCGAATCGACCGGATTATTTGTGAAGCATGATCTGGCCCAAAAGCATATCCTGGCTGGGGCAAAACAGGTGATCATCTCTGCTCCATCGCCGGATAAAGAGGTTCCTACAGTGGTATTGGGGATCAATGATGCGGATTTTGATTGGAATACGCCGATCTTTTCCAATGCCTCCTGTACCACCAACAATGTGGCACCCATGATCAAGATATTGGATGAGAATTGGGGTATTGTTGATGGGTATATCACCACGGTACACTCCATGACAGGGGATCAGAACCTGCATGATGCACCGCATCGGGATCTACGAAGATCACGAGCGGCATCGGCTTCCATCATTCCCACTACGACGGGTGCTGCCAAGGCCATTACCAATGTCTTTAAACATTTGGATGGCAAACTGGGCGGAGCAGGTATACGCGTTCCGGTATTGAATGGTTCTTTAACTGATTTTACCTGTAACCTGGCCAAACAGACTACTGTAGAAGAGATCAACCAAAAATTCAAGGAAGCTGCCGCAGGTTCCTTGAAAAATGTACTTTATTATACCGAAGATCCCATCGTTTCGGTGGATATCATCAATAACCCTTATTCCTGTGTTTTTGATTCGGAGCTGACCAGTATTGTAGGCGGCTTGGTAAAGGTAGTCGGTTGGTACGACAATGAATTCGGATATTCCAACCGCTTGGTGGATATCCTGGAAATCCTATCCAAACGATGATCAGGTTTATCAAAACGGAGGATACCTTAGCGCTGCGAAGCGAAGTGCTGCAGCGTGGAAAAGCGTTGGAGCTTTGCATCAATCCAGAGGATGATAAACCCGATAGTTTTCATTTGGGTTATTTTGATGAGGAGGGTAAGCTTCAAAGTGTATTGACCATTCATCAGACCAATCATCCCAAATTACCGCATACCGGTTATCGATTACGTGGCATGGCTACTGCCGCTGAGGCCAGAAGGAAAGGCTATGGTAAACAGCTTTTAAAGGCTGCAATTGATCATATTCAGACACAACTTCATGGGGATTACTTATGGCTGATCGCCAGGGAAATCGCCTATCCTTTTTATGAGGATATGGGTTTCGAATATTTTTCCGATGAATATGATATTCCGAATGTGGGTTTGCATAAGGAAATGTACCTGCCTTTTTACTCCTAATTTTTATTGGGGATTAGTTTTCGGTTTTTATAACTCACCGGCCACCCCTAGCCCAAATAAGGCAAAATCATATTTTACGGGATCCTCTGGATCAAAATGCCGAAGGTTTTCCGTTAATTCTAGCGCAGATTTCCAATTGACCTTATCGCTTTGGATCAATCCAAATTTCCGAGCAACGCGCTCTACATGGACATCACAGGGACAGATAAGATCTTTGGGTGATATCCGGTTCCAAATCCCAAAATCTACCCCCTTATCATCCTTCCTCACCATCCAACGCAAGAACATATTCAATCGCTTACAAGTGGATTTCTGTAAGGGAGAACTGATATGCTTTCTTGTTCTCCAGGGAAAATCAGGAAGGGAGAAAAAATAGCTTTTGAAATGATTCAAGGCGTTCTCTATGGAGAATTCCTGGCCTTCATCAAGCTGCAGGAATGCATCTTCCAAGCTGTTGAAGCGGAGGTAATGCTGCTGGAAAAAGGCAATAAAATATAAGAGATCGGTGTCATTGAAGGTACGATGCTTAAATCCTAAGAGGCGTTTGAGGTCGCTATCCTGATGGTTGAGGATAAAATCATGCGGTGCCTGGTCCATACGTTCTGCCAATTCCAGGCACTTATTGATGATGGTTTTGCGTTGCCCCCAGGCCAATATGCTGGCAAAGAACCCCATGATCTCGATATCCTCCTTCTTTTGGAATCGATGGGGTATACTGATCGGGTCGTGCGGAATAAAATCCGGTTGGTTAAATTCCAGTACCTTTTTGTCCAAGAAATCTTTTAATGATAGATCCATTATCCCTAAAATAAGAAAAGCAACCGAAGTTGCTTTTAAATATGGTTATTCATTGATGGCTTTCCAGATCATATCCTTCAATTGCTGGATATTTTTTCCGGTCACAGAGGATATGAACAGGTAAGGAATTCCTTGAGGAACTTGTTCGGCCATTTCGCTTTCCAGTTGCTCATCCAACATATCCGATTTGGTGATGGCCAATAATTTTGGCTTATCCAATAGTTCCGGATTGTAGGCGGTAAGTTCATGCAATAGGATATTATACTCTTCTTCGATGGTTCGATCGGTATCTGCCGGCACCATGAACAAGAGTACGGAGTTTCGTTCGATATGTCTCAGGAAACGGTGTCCTAATCCCTTTCCTTCGGATGCACCCTCGATGATCCCTGGGATATCCGCCATGACAAAGGATTTGTTATCCCGATAGCTGACGATGCCCAAGTTAGGAACCAAGGTGGTAAACGGATAATCTGCGATTTCAGGTTTTGCGGCGGAAAGAACCGACAGCAAGGTAGATTTTCCGGCATTCGGGAATCCAACAAGCCCTACATCCGCCAATACTTTTAATTCCAAGATGATCCAACGCTCTTTACCTGGCATCCCCGGTTGGGCATGTCTTGGTGTTTGAACCGTGGAAGATTTGAAGTGCCAGTTTCCTAAACCACCACGACCTCCTGGAGTAAGGATCTTCGTTTGGCCATCACGGGTGATTTCGAAAAGTACTTCGCCGGTCTCGGCATCCTTGGCTACCGTTCCTAAAGGAACTTCCAGGATTTCATCCTTACCGGTAGCACCTGTTTTCAAGGTAGATCCACCAGGCTGACCATTTTCGGCAATAATGTGTTTACGGTATTTCAGGTGCAATAAGGTCCAGTGTTGGGTAGAACCTTGGAGCATAATATGCCCGCCACGACCACCGTCGCCCCCATCGGGACCACCTTTGGCCGTGAATTTATCGCGGTGCAGATGGGCTGAACCAGCACCACCATGTCCCGAACGACAACAAACCTTTACGTAATCAACAAAATTTGACCCCTGCGCCATAAGACCTCTTCAATGTTTTTTATAAGCTTTTTTATTAGTAACGATCGATGATCGACGTTAATTCCGAAAAGATGCTTTCGATTTCACCAATACCATTTACTTTGGTCAATTTACCTTTGCCTTCGTAATAAGGTAATACATGGATCGTTTTTCCGAAATACTCTTCGATACGTTTTTTCAGTTTATCTGCCGCATCATCTGCACGACCGGAAATCTCCTGGCGTTTAGCGATACGTTGCGTTAATTCCGTTTCATCAACATCCAAAGCAATAACGCCTGAGATAGGCATATTGTTCGATTCCATGAATGCATCCAATGCTTCCGCTTGGGCAACAGTACGTGGAAAACCATCAAAAATAAATCCTTTTGCATCAGGATTATTATTGATCTCTTCCTCAAGCATGGCAATGGTTACCGAGTCAGGAACTAAGTTCCCATCAGCAATGATTTGACTTACTTGTTTACCTAATTCGGTTTGGTCCTTGATATGAGCGCGAAACATGTCACCGGTAGATATATGATGAAGGTCATACTTATCAATTAATTTAGCGGATTGGGTACCTTTTCCTGCTCCTGGAGGCCCGAATAATACTAGGTTTAGCATAATGATGTTATTTATTGTTGATGATAAAAAACAAAAGCCTAATCCGTTTACGAATTAGGCTTATTCTAAGTGCGCTCAAAGGGAGTCGAACCCCTAACCTTCTGATCCGTAGTCAGATGCTCTATCCAATTAAGCTATGAGCGCGACAACCAACACTTTTGCGACAAACGCCCTTTCTGTTTTGGTGATGCAAATATAAGGAAATAATAAGCCATTCAAAATTTTTTTTTCATTTCTGACGCTTTCTACGCCCATACCAGATCAAAAAACCAGTGATGGGTAGGCTGGTTGAGATCAAACCTGCAATAAAGGTCGAAAATTTCCCGACCTGACCTAACCATTGCCCCATTTGCAATTGCCAAACCCAATTCTCCACTTTATTATGCTTATCTTGCTGAATGTTAATTACATAAGGTTTACCTGTATATTTATCAAAATATCTGACATCCCTGTTTTCATCAGATTTCAATCCTGCCCGATCGGCAATATGGAAAGCGAATACCCCACTTTTAGCATAATCATAAACCCAATATTTAATGACTTTTTTGTGAGGTATTTCTTGAAATAGTTTGTCCATTAAAGGAAATGCATCAATAAATTGCCCCGATTCCTTGACCTTAGGCAATGATTTATGCCAATCTTCTGTTGTTGCTCCAAAACTGTTCATGGTCATTTTCATTAAGGGCTGAAAAAAAATAATCAGCCCTGTCATACCCAGAATGAAACATATCAGCATGGAATAAAATCCCAGCACATTATGTAGATCGTAATTCAACCTTTTAAATCTTGCTTTCCATTTGATGGTAAAACTGGCTTTCCGTGTTGTTTTTGTCCATCGTTTTGGCCACCATAATACAATTCCTGTCAATGTACTCAATACAAAAACAATGGTTGCTATGATAACGATCCATCCACCAGTCGTTTTTAACATCATATGCGCATGCATGTGTGCCATCAGAAAGAAGAAGTGTATGGTTTTATCGTATTTTATTATCTTGCCAGTATACGGATCCATGTAGATCATCGATAAACGTATATTTTTAGGATCAAATCCATTGATGACCACTGCCCTACCGGGCTCTTTATAATAAAGCACATAGGAAGGTAAAATGCCCGGAATTTCCTTCTTTTGAATTTCCAATAATGTTTCCAGATCCAATTTTTGATCTTGAGGTTGTACATACTTAGCATCTCCTGCCATCGCATCCACGATCTCATCAGAATAAACGATTATAGTTCCTGTTAAACATACAAATACCACAATGATTCCAGAAACTATACTTGGCCACAAATGCAACCAAGCATTCAACTTCAAAAGCCAAGATTGATTCTTCTTTTTTACCTTCCTACCTTTACCCATACTTAAAAACGATAAGATACAGTACCAAGAACAGTTCTAGTTGGCTGGGCATATAACCAAAAGTTAGTTGTCATATAATGCACATCGGTCAGGTTATTGCCTTTAAGGCTTAGTCTTAATTGGTCTTTTTCATAGAATACACTCGCGTCGAAAAGGAAATACCCGGGCATTTTAAAGGTGTTGAAATCATCACCATAAAAATCATCCGAATAATTACCTCCAAAACCTAGACCAAGCCCTTTTAGAGCACCCTGTTGAAGGGAATAACTTGTCCAAAAATTACCTACATGGAAAGGTGTACCTTGAGGTCGATTTCCAAATGTCTTCTCATCTCCTTCCGTGAATTTGGAATCATTGTATCCATAACCCAAGAGCAAATGGAAGCCAGCAAAAGGATTTGTCGTAAGATCAAATTCAAACCCTCTGCTTCTTCTTTTCCCGTTTTGCTGGGTAGAAGTTTTCCCATTTTCTGCCACAATAGAGAAAGGAACATTTTTTACATCGATGTTATAATAAGAGGCATTACCATGCAATTTTTTACCGAACAGTTCATACTTCAATCCAAATTCATATTGGTTTGCTTCCTGGGGTTTTATGGTTGCTGCATTGAATTGCACACTTTCCAACATAAGATACCCATTGTTGAAGCCATTCGTATAATTACCAAATAAAGAGAGCTGATTTTCCAACAGTTCATACACTGCACCAAATTTTGGTGAGAAATAGGTCTCCTTAAACTCTGAAACCAGATTTTTGTAAAAATCAACCCTAAGGCCAGCATTTAAATGAAGACGGTTATTTAAACTGAACACATTGGATAAATATAGCCCATAGGTTTGGAACTGCGTAGTAATTTCACTTTCTGGAGCTCCTGCAAATAATTGATCAACTTTGGATTTATTGATGGTTGGCGTAGTTTTGAATCGATGTACCTTATCATAAAAATTTAACATTTTACGGGTCGTCAGGTATTTATCGATATTATAATCGACACCTATCAATAATTTATTCCGCCAGGTTTCTCCTTCGTAGGTTCCAGTAAAATTCTGCTGTATGCTGTTGGAAATAAAATGGCTTGGAATCCGCATGATCCGTCTTCCGACGCTGTCCATAGATAGTGGGATAGCGAAAAGATAATCTGATTTATTGATAGTATTGGCACTGGAAAGGTTTGTCTGTGATTTCCACTGATCAGAGATCTTATAATTCGCGTCTGCAAAGACATTCATAACATTGGATTTCAGAGTCAGGTCGTTGGAAGAAAAGGATTTCTTCACATCCCAATTGAAATCTTCCAAATTATTGTATCCCTTTGGTAGATAACCCACTGCAATCATATTGCGTTCACTCTGGCTGAGTTCAACTTCCAAATTTAAAGTTAGTCTATCATCGACTAAGAACATAAATGATGGTGCAATCATCATGTTGTTGTCCAAACCAAAATCCTGAAATGTTTTTCCCCTTTGCATGGCTGCATTTACCCTGAACAATACCGATTTATTTTGATTTAATGGACTATTATAATCCAGGGTCAATCGACTTAAATCATAAGCGCCATAACTAAAACTTGCCTCACCAAAGCTATATGGTTTTGGTTTTTTAGTTATTAAGTTGATCATGCCCCCATAGGATATTTCGGTACTGCTGCCATATAAAGTACCTGCAGGACCTTTGATGATCTCCACAGCTTCTATATTCGCGAGGTCTGCCATAGAAGTGGTACTTGTCCGCATCCCATTTCTTAACGACCCAGAACCGGTTGAAAAACCCCTCATTCTTGCAATAACGGTAAAACCACCTGCACCAAGTCCATTGGTAACATTGGCAATTCCCGGTGCTGCCAGTAAAGCACTTTTCATATCAATTACCGATCGCTCCTTCATTAATTCACTAGGAATGATATTGTAGGATTGTGAACTTTCCAGATTCTCCAATTCCATTTTCCCTACTGTTTTGGACTTCTTCTCTGCAAATTTTCTACTGGCACTGATTATCACTTCCTCAATTTCCTTGTGATCTGAACCTATATAAACAGTATATACCTTTGCACCTTGAAAGGCTAGTTTTTCTTTATATTGTTGTCCATTGTAGGAAATCTGTAAGGTATATGCCTTAAATTCTGAAAGATACAATTCGAACTTTCCGTTTCTATCGGATATGGCTTCCTGATTGGTTTCTAATAATAATACCCTTGCATCAGCTACCGGATTGAAATTTAGATCAAGTAACCTAACGATGGTTTTGGTCTCTTGGGCAAAGGAAAACATTGCCGAAAAACATACGAGAATAAATAATAGATATAGTTTTTTCATTTTTATTTAGATTAATTCTAACTAAGTGCGAAAATATCTCTATTTTCATTGAAAATTCTACGAAATCTGGAAAATAATATCTACGATTTTTATCTCTATAAGCAAAATATGAAACCCTTAAAGGAAAGGTTTAACCTTAAATATCTACGAAACAAACAGAAACTAGAATTCCAAGAAAACAATTTTAGGGAATGTTTTTTCAAGGTGAATTTTTACGATATACCTGTGCAAGAGCGATTCATAGTTTATGATACGTTCATTATCATATCTTCCAAGGCTAAAGTGGATCGACCTACTACGGTACCTATTCTATTGGAAGATGGTGTTTTCAAAGCTCAATTTGAGATTGAGGGATATTCAAAATTCGAGGATGGCCATAACATTTTGGAAATAAAACCAGGAACCTTCAATCTATTTTATATACCAAAAGTCAATGGCAAATTAACCTATCTGAAGGATAGAACATGTTTAGATATTATGTTTGATAAGGAGTGGTTTGAAGAGACTATGAGTAAGATATTACCTATGGAATTCCCCTTCTTAACTGCGTTAAAGAAAGGCAGAGCCTGTAAGTTGTTTGAAGAGGCTAAAATAATTTCAACCCCTATTAAACAGTTATTGGAAAGCATGTTGAATTGTTCATTACCAACTTCGATGCGGGATTACTATTACAGGTTGAAGATAGAAGAATTACTTCTGACTATTTTTTCCATGCACCCAAAATTTTTGGAGGATGACCGTAGCAGCACCAACCTATCCCTAGACGAAAAAGTTATTGAAGTAAAGGAATGGGTAGATAAACAGGAAATCGGTAATATTCGATTGCAAGAAGTTGAAGACCTATTTCATATTTCTCAAAAAAACTTGAATAAAGGTTTTCAAAAGTATTTTGGGTGTAATCTATCGCAGTACCTACGCGAAAAACAGATGGAAAAAGCTCGATACCTGATACAACATAAAAATTACAGCATCAATGAGGTAGCTAAATTGTTAAGATATAGTTACCCCCAACATTTCACATCCGCATTTACTAAGCATTTCGGGTATTCTCCGAAAGAATTAAAAGCGCAAAAAACACTTGAAAATAAAAGATAAATCAAGAAAGTGAAAGGGGAAATAAAGAAAGTGCGCTCAAAGGGAGTCGAACCCCTAACCTTCTGATCCGTAGTCAGATGCTCTATCCAATTAAGCTATGAGCGCATTTCAAACGATCAAATCACCGTTGATGCTGCAAATATCGAGGTTTTTTTATATTTTCCAAATGGTTTTTTCGTTTTTTAGGCAATTTCAAACTATCTTAGGTCTATTCTGTTGATACCTATATAATTAATTTTTATGGCTGAACGATTAATAAAAAGCAACAAGATCCGGATTGGCGATATAAGCATTGCCTATCATATAAAGAAAGCAACTGAAAAAACCGATAGAACCATCATATTCCTTCATGGTTTTCCTTTTAATAAGAACATGTGGCGGGAACAACTGGAAAGTTTAGAGGATAATATAACCGGCATAGCGGTTGACATTCGTGGATTAGGAAATAGCACCAAAGGTCATGGATTTTTTTCCATCGATGTATTTGCAAAAGACCTGGGTGCTTTTATACGTAAAATGGAAATTGATAAGGCGGTACTCTGTGGGGTTTCCATGGGGGGCTATATTGCCTTGCGCGCCTATCAACTGTTTCCGGAAAAGATTGATGGACTTATCCTTTCGGATACCCATGCCAAGGCAGATGATAATGCCGGAAAACAGAAACGCTTTGATGCTATTCAAGCTGTTTTAAACCATGGTCGTCGCCCGTATGCGATCGGTTTTATTGCGAATGTATTTTCACCAAAAAGCATCGAGGAAAAACCTGAGGCGATTGAACTCATCAAAAGCAGTATCCGAAGGAACAGTGTTTCGTCCATTTGTGCAACGTTGTTGGCGATGGCTTCCAGAACCGACACCACGGATGTACTTTCAGAAATTAAGGTGCCGACCTTATTGATACGGGGGAAAGAGGATAAGATCACCCCTGCTGAGCCAATGGAAGAGATGGCAAAAAAGATCAAAGGAGCAACCTATATGGAATTTGAAGGCTGTGGGCACTTGCCTAACATGGAAGACCCAGCTAAGTTTAATTTACATATGAACAAGCTTTTACAGAAGAAATCTTAAGTCCTTCAGCATATGTTATTATGTAATGGAATTTTAGACCTTTATTCATTCATTTAAATAGCGGCCTTTTTTTTAACGGGGATTTCCGGGATCAGTTTTTTCGTGTATTCCGTTCCTTTCTCGATTAAAAAGGAGGCCTTATCATAATCCCAAATGCCTCCGATATTATGTGGGATATCGATCAGGTAATCCGGTTTATACAATTCTACACTTAATTTCGATAGCCGTCTTCGCATCATCAGGTAAGCTTCTTGAAGCAATCCTATAGAATTCATCTTGCTTTCAAAAGGAAGCGGACCATATTTAGCATCCGGCTTTCCATCCAAGTTTACCGCAATGATGATGTTCCTGCGCTTTCTTTTCACATAATTGATGGGCAAAGGATTTAGAACACCACCATCCACCAGGTTCCATTCATCCGATTCAATACTGGTAAAAACACCTGGTATGGCGATGGAAGCTCTGATAGCTTGATAGACACTCCCCTTATCAAAGATCATTTCGCGCTCATTTTTAAGGTCGGTGGCAATGGCACGGAAGGGAATGCGCATATCCTCGATATCCTTATCCGGAAATATCTCTTTCAGAGATTCAAAAACACGTACGCCTTTTAACAATCCAAACTTGGGGTTTGTGAAATCCATTAATCGGAACACCTGCCTTTTGGTCAGAACCCTCATCCAATCCTCCAATTCAGTTAATTTTCCTTCGACATAAGCGGCTCCGATCAAAGATCCTATCGAACAACCCACCACTTCATCTATTTCATAGCCCATCGCTTCCAATTGACGAATCACACCTATTTGCACCAAGCCTCTGGCACCACCGCTGCCCAGGACGAGGGATACCTTACGTTTGCTTTTCAGAAAGTTCATATTTAAAGGTAAAACAAATTTACTTGCTTTAAAAATGTCATTTGCATGTCCCATTTTATCTAAAAGTTGGAACAAATAACTATCGTTGTTAATTTTGCTAACAGTGTTAACTAAAATGGTATGGGCGTAACAGAAAGAAAGCTTAGGCAACAAGAGGAAATGAGAAAGCAAATCATCGAATGCTCGCGAGAAATCGTGCATGAGGAAGGTTGGGCTGCCCTTTCCATCCGCAAAATAGCGGATGCCATTGAGTATTCGGTTCCCGTAATCTATAAATATTTCGAAAACAAGGAAGCAATTTCCGCTTATTTTGTAGCAGAAGGTTTTGATCTGCTCTACGCGCAGATTACAGCAGGAATTTCTACAGAAGACAGCATCGAAGAACGCTTTCAACAATTGGGATTAGGATATTACCTATTCGCTGAGCGGCATCCCAAACATTACGAGATCATGTTCGGCTTGGGGATACCGACCTGTGAAACAGCAAAGAACATCAAATCTGTTGGGCTCTTGTCGGATCTTTTCCGCAATATGATTGACGAACTGATCCAAAAAAGTGGAAGAAAGGATATTGATGCCTGCATCAAATACCGTAGCCTTTGGGCCATGCTGCATGGGGTGGTTGCCTTGGAACTTCTTTCCCTTACAGGCTCCGATAAGGTATGCAACTCCCTCATCCTGGCCGATAGCATGCGCTCTTTTACAAAAGGAATTTAAATTATTATTAAATATATCAAATACATACATGAATCTATTAGAACATTTAAACTGGAGATACGCCACTAAAAAAATGAATGGCAACAAAGTTGACCAAGAGAAAGTTGATCAAATCGTGGAAGCAGCACGTTTGGCACCAACCTCTTCCGGACTTCATCCGTTTAAGATCATTGAAATCAGCAATCCTGAGCTAAAGCAAAAAATCCAACCTATCGCCTTCAACCAATCACAGATTGTGGATAGTTCCCATCTATTGGTTTTTGCGGCTTACGATGAATACACCCAAGAACGTGTTGATGCACCTTTCAAGCAACAGGAAGTGGAAAGAGGATTGCCAGCGGGCTTTGCTGATGATTATAAAAACTCACTTTTCACCTCTTTACAGGCGAAAACAAAGGAGCAGCATTTTGAACATGCCGCACGTCAGGCTTATATTGGATTTGGTTTGGCCATTGCTGCAGCGGCGGAATTAAAAGTAGATGCAACCCCGATGGAAGGCTTTATCCCACAACAACTGGATGAACTATTGGGATTGGACAAATTAGGTCTTCGTTCCGTTACTATCCTTGCTTTGGGATATCGCGATGAGCAGAACGATTGGTTATTGAACATGAAAAAAGTACGTGTACTTAAAGAAGATTTTGTTATAAACTTTAACTAATCCCCTACAATAGCAATTTGGCTGTTATTGAATGTAAAAAATTATACATGCAATAACAGCTTTTTTATTTATTATTAGCCTGTAACTAATAGGAATGTATGGAAACTGCCAAAGAAAAAATGATTGCCGGTAAACTATTCCGAGACGAGGATGGCGCTCTTTTCAAGGAAAGACAACATTGTAAAGTGATCCTTCAACAATACAACCAAATGGAACCCATCCGGGTAAAGGCAAGGAATTCACTCCTAAAAAGTATTCTTGGAAAGACAGAAGGCAAGTTTTTCATCGAGCCTCCCTTCCGCTGTGACTATGGTTATCATATTGAATTAGGAGAAAATTTTTACGCAAATTTCAACCTCACCATATTGGATGGGGCAAAAGTATCCTTTGGAAAAAACGTATTGATAGGCCCAAATGTCAGTTTATTTACGGCTTCACATCCTATTGATCCCATTGCAAGAGCAGAGGGTTGGGAATATTCCAAACCCATCAGCATTGGGGATAATGTCTGGATAGGTGGACATACCGTGATCAATCCTGGAGTTAGTATCGGAGAAAATTCGGTGATCGGCTCCGGATCTATCGTTACTCGCGATATACCTGCCAACGTGGTCGCGGTTGGCAATCCCTGCCGTGTAATACGGGAAATTACTTCTGAAGATATCCTTTCTAAAGATCAATTCATGTAATAGCTGCGGAACAATTTGTTTATATAAAACAAAAACACCTGAGATGGGGAATCCCAGGTGTTTTACCAAACCAATTATTAACCTAAATTATGAAATTATGAATTTACTATTTAAACGCCTGCTAATTCATTTTAGTATATCCATCTAAAAAAAATATCAAAAAAAAATACCTGAAGCGGAGAACTCCAGGTATTTACCAAACCAATTATTAACCTAAATATTTCTATTTATCTAGTTGCAATTAAAACGGCCATATATCTTGATTATTGTATGGATTATTAAAAAAATTAAAAAAGATTACAGTATCTCAATTAACTTATTAATAATCAACAATTTAATTTTATAATTTTTCGATAATAATTAAGGATTCCCTGATATTACCTCCACCACTTTATCACTGATTTTAGTGATATCAGATTTTAACCCCACCATCATCGTCATCACGTGCACTGGATTTCCCTCCATTTCTCTGAAATTTCGCATGTACCCGATTTCAAAACCAAGAAAAAAGCCTTTGAATTTATAATCAGCCCCAACCCCTACTTTAAAAGCAGGCGATATGCTGTATTTATATTCGATATCCACATTTTGGTTATTCCCCATGTCATTTGCTCGAGGTTCAGAATTAAGGGCAACACCTGGCCCAGCATAAGCATAAGTATTCAACCTGTCCCATTGCCTGCGCGTTCCTCCCGCCAAACTCAAGGTGTACATCGTTGCGCGAGAATTACTGAGAAGCCTATTATAATCGGGATCCTTTTCCAATTGGTCATAACCAAAACTCATCATATAAAGCGTTGGCAACAGGTAATATTTTGGATTTTTCAAGGAAATATCCAAACCCATACTGCCTGTAAAGAACTTCGTGCTCAATACATTTTTGGTTTTTCCCAAGGGAATGGAAAGACCTGTTCCCCCGAAATAATAAACCTTCTTGAAATGCAAAGTATCTGCTCCAGTTTGTGCCATAGCAGAATAGCCTATTACTAGGCTTAAGATACTCATGAAAATAACCTTCATTAACTAGATGTTTATCAATAAAACATAAACCTAATTAAAATGTTTGAAGGCCATATTATAAATAATTCTTTGCTTGAGGACCTTGGCTGAACAGCAGGTCGATAACACTCAGATTGGGGATAAAACCATTCTTATCTTCAAAGAGCTGATAATAAGGCTTCTGATCCGTTATTAAAGAAGGCTTTTTGGGATGAATGATCTTGCGGAAATCATGTTCTGCAGACTCCAGCTCTTGATAGGAATCCGTGAACTTGATTTCTTTTTTCAATTTCAATAATTTCAGCAATAAGGTGAGTTGATCGACATGGAAATCCATCAAGAACTCATATTTCTTTTCGTAGAATGGCAGTAGATCATCCTCATAATATTCAAAGTATGCTGAACTGCGGTAAGCCGTCTGAAGGGACAGCCAATGCAGTCTTTGCCATGGATGATCGTAGTTGATGCGAACATCTTTCATCGCAACGCGTTCCTTTCTTCCGTGCTGTATAGGCACAAACAATTCCAAAACACCATTTGCCGTCGAGATCTGCGTACGTGTTCTGAAGGTCTGCTTTGGATAATTTTCAAAGCGTTCCAACAACAGATCACCTTCAGCGTCCTTGATGGTTTTGAAGTAACTGGCATTTGGTAAATATAAAACCGGAAGTAGAATATCCTGCATCATCATGAAATAAACCCTTAAATGTTCGCAAAAATAACTTTATTTAGGGATATTTGTACCTAAGAATACAATAAGAATGAAGGAAAAGCTTGTTTATGGATTAATATATACTATTTCGCTTCTTCCTTTTTGGTGCCTATATTTCATCTCCGACATCCTTTTTTTCCTTATTTACTATGTTTTCGGCTATAGGAAAAAGGTGGTATATGAAAATCTGCGGAATTCATTTCCAGAGAAATCTACAGAAGAAATAAATAAAATTGCAAGGGATTTTTACAGATATTTCCCTGATCTTTTGGTGGAATCGGTAAAGATGGCAAGTATTTCAGAAGCAGAAGTTAAAAAAAGAATCGAGCTACTAAATCCAGAAGAGGTTTATCAATATATCCATAAAGGGAGATCAGTAATCGGCGTGACGGCCCATTATGGCAACTGGGAATTGGCGATCCATAGTTTATCCATCATGATGAACACACCGGAACTGATCATTTATAAACCATTGAACAACAAGGTTTTCAATACCGTTCACAACCGGATCAGAACCCGCTTTGGAGCAACCATGGTACCTATGAAACAAATATTACGGCATATCATCAAACTAAAAAATGTGCCTCATGTAAGCATGTTTGTTTCAGATCAGACGCCAACCTATCAAGATTCGGATTATTTTATGGAATTCTTGAACCAGGACACCTTGGTTTTCACTGGAACTGAGCGCATTGCCCGTCTGACCAACAATCCGGTGGTATATTGTGAAATCCGTCGGAAGGAGAAAAGAGGATATTATTCTTGTAAATTCACTACCTTAGTAAAACAGCCATCAGCGTATCCAGAACATGAGATCACGCATATTCAAAACCGATTTACCGAACAGGTTATTCGTGAAGAACCGGCCTATTGGTTATGGTCACACCGCCGATGGAAGCGTAAAAGAAGAAGTTAAATGATAGCATACCCAAAAGTAGCCGTTGTAATTCTGAATTGGAATGGTAAATTTTTCTTGGAAAAATTTCTTCCTTCCGTATTCAACAGCACTTACCCAAATATAGAATTCATTATCGGCGACAATGCCTCTACCGATGATTCCCTAGCCTATGTCAGGGAAAATTACCCGCATTTCAAAATCCTGGTCAACCAGGAAAACCTGGGATTTGCTGGTGGTTATAATGAGATATTAAAACAGGTCGATGCAGACTATTATGTACTACTAAATTCAGATGTAGAAGTAACCGAGAATTGGATCGAGCCCGTTATCCGTCAGATGGAAGCAGATCCCCTTTTGGCGGCCTGCCAACCTAAGATCCAAGCCTACCATAACAAAGGAAACTTTGAACATGCCGGTGCTGCAGGAGGCTATATTGACTATTTTGGATTCCCTTTCTGTCGCGGTCGCATCCTAGATAAAATGGAAAAGGATAATGGCCAATACGACCAAGCAACCGAGGTTTTCTGGGCTACTGGAGCTGCCTTATTTATTAAAGCAAAGGCTTGGAAAGAAGCGGAAGGATTCGATGCTGATTTTTTTGCCCATTTTGAAGAGATCGATCTATGCTGGCGCCTGAAAAGAATGGGTTACAAGATTGGGTTTTGCCCTAAATCCTTGGTCTATCATGTCGGAGGTGGTACATTGAACACGAGCAATCCGCAGAAAACCTACCTCAACTTCCGCAACAACATGGTCATGATGCAAAAAAACCTGCCGGTATTCCAGGCTTTTTGGCGATTGGCATTAAGATTATGGTGGGATTTATTCGCATTGATCAAGTTTTTGGTCGATGGAAAGCGGAAAGATGCTTGGGCAGTTTCCCGTGCACATCAGTATTTCTTCCTAAATGTTTTTAGGAACGCAAAAAAAAGAAAGAAATATCCGGCGAAATACAACAATAAAGGACAATATAAGAATTCCATCATATGGGATTATTACGTGAATAAAATCCATAAATTCTCTGATCTGCACGATAAAAATTTTCATTAACCCAGCTCTTGCTGAACAAATGCTTTTGCGGTTTTCTTAAACCATTTGCAAGACTTTGCCTGTTTACATATTTAGTTCCCTAAAATTATTTTAGGGCTATAATATTTCGTATTTTCGTGGTCTATGGCAGTAGATATTCAAGCGAAAATAGAAGCGTTAACTAAAGAATTAAACGAATACAACTACCAGTATTATGTATTAGCGCAATCCGCAATCTCCGATTTCGATTTTGACCATAAACTAAAGGAACTGGAAGCCCTCGAGGCCCAATATCCCGAGTTTAAAGACCCCAACTCCCCTACCCAAAAAGTGGGCGGAGATATAACCCAACGTTTCAACACCGTGAAACATCGTTGGCCAATGATGTCATTGGGCAACACCTACAACGAACAGGAACTCAAAGATTTTGACACCCGAGTTCGGAAGGTCGTAGGTGATGAAGTGCAGTACGTCGTGGAACTGAAATTTGATGGTCTTTCCATTTCCATTACTTACGAGGATGGCCGACTGACCAGAGCGGTTACCCGCGGAGATGGTACACAAGGTGATGAAGTAACCTCCAATGTAAAAACCATCAGAAGCATTCCTCATCAACTCAAAAAAGGAAATTATCCGGATAACTTTGAAATCAGAGGGGAGATTTTCATGCACAAATCAGCCTTCCTACGATTGAATAAAGAACGCGAGGATAATGCTGAACAGACTTATGCCAATCCAAGGAATTTTGCATCCGGTACGATCAAATTACAGGATTCTGCAGAGGTAGCTAAAAGACCATTGGATTGTTTCCTATACTTTCTCTATGCCGATAACAGAAACCGTCTGTTTGCCAATCATTGGGAAAGCTTAGAAGCCGTTAAATCTTGGGGTTTTCCAGTATGTGAGCACACCAAACTTTGCCAGAACATCAACGAAGTGTTGGATTTCATCCATTACTGGGATGAAGCCCGGCATAAACTATCCTACGAAATCGATGGGATTGTTATTAAAGTGAATGATTATGCCCAACAGGAAGAACTTGGTTTTACATCCAAGTCGCCAAGATGGGCCATATCCTATAAATATAAAGCCGAACGAGTAGAAACCATCCTGAAAAGCATCAGTTATCAGGTTGGAAGAACCGGAGCGGTTACCCCCGTAGCGAATCTGCAACCTGTTCTATTGGCAGGAACGACCGTAAAAAGGGCGTCTTTACACAACGCCAATGAGATAGCCAGATTGGACCTTCACGAAGGTGATACGGTATTTGTGGAAAAGGGTGGTGAAATCATCCCGAAGATCATTTCCGCCAACACGGAAAAACGACCTGCAGGAGCGGTTGCCATTGTTTATCCTACGCAATGTCCAGAATGTGGAACTGATTTGATCCGCGAAGAGGGCGAAGCGGTGCATTATTGCCCGAACGATGCGGGCTGTAGGACTCAGATCGTAGGAAAGCTGCAGCATTTTATTGGCCGCAAAATGATGGATATCCAAGGTTTGGGTGATGAAACCATCGAAACCTTCTATCGCTTGGACCTGATCCGGAAAATCTCTGACATCTATGAATTGAAGGATCGTGCAGAAGACCTGGTGGGGATTGAGCGTTTCGGACAGAAATCCATCGATAATATGCTTGCCGGTATCGAGCAATCGAAACAAAAACCCTTTGAAAAATTATTATTTGCACTAGGTATTCGTCACGTTGGTGAAACTGTAGCGCGTAAATTGGCGCAATATTTCAAGAATATCGATGCCATGAAGGCGGCCTCGGCCGAAGAAATATTAGCGGTTCCTGATATTGGTATCCGGATCGCAGAAAGTATACACGATTACCTGAACGAGCCGGAACATTGGGAAGAGATCGAAAAATTGAGATCCTTGGGCCTGCAATTTCAGATCGAGGAAAAAGAAGTGGTGCTGGCAGGTAATGGCCTGGCGGGGAAAACCTTCCTGATCTCGGGGGTTTTTGCAGATTTCTCCCGTGAGGAATTGACGGCATTGATTGAATCCCATGGTGGCAAAATGCTGAGTGGTATATCCGCCAAATTGAACTATTTAGTGGCTGGCGATAAGATGGGACCATCCAAATTAGCCAAAGCCGAAAAACTACAAGTGCCAATCATTTCTGAAACGGAATTGTTGGCCATGATTAATGAACAGTAAATAAAGCATACAAATACAATAATGATGAATGAGCTTCAAGGAGCAGGTGTTGCATTGGTAACACCCTTTAATGCAGATGGGACCGTCGATTACGAGACGTTAGCAAGACTTATCGATTACCAGATCGAAGGTGGAATTGATTATTTGGTTTCTCTTGGTACTACCGGAGAAACAGCAACCTTAAATCAAGAGGAACGAAAGCAGGTCTGGGCATTTACTTCGAAGCATGTGAATAAACGTATTCCGTTGGTGGCAGGTATTGGTGGAAACAATACCCACGAAATCGTGGAACAGGTGAAGAACTTTGAAAGCTTGGATTATATGGCAATTCTTTCCGTATCGCCTTATTATAACAAGCCTACGCAAGAAGGGATTTATCAGCATTATAAAGCGGTTGCAGAAGCAGCAAAATTGCCAATTATTTTATATAATGTACCGGGAAGGACGGGTAGTAATATGAGTCCGGCGACAACAGTACGCTTGGCAAAGGATTTTTCGAATATTGTAGCGACGAAAGAAGCTTCCGGGAATTTTGCGCAGTTCAGTGAGATTTTGAGGGATAAGCCAGAAGGATTTTTATTGATTTCTGGGGATGATCCAGTGACACTTCCGATGATGGCGTTGGGAGCTGCAGGGATTATTTCTGTGGTGGGTAATGCGTATCCGAATAAGGTTTCAACCTTGGCGCATTTATGTGCGGAAGGTAATTTTGAAGAAGCAAGAGCGATTCATCAGGAGTTATTGAGGATTACAGATCTTTGTTTTGTAGAAGGAAATCCTTGTGGGGTGAAGTATATTTTGGAGAGGAAAGGATTTGGAAAGGATAATGTGAGGTTGCCTTTGGTTCCTGTTACTGATGGGACAAGGAAGTTGATTGATGAAGAGATGGCGGTATTGGGGTAAGGGGATTTAGGCTACACGTCATTGCGCCTCGCGTCATTGCGAGGAACACGTAATTACGCCTACCCGTCATTGCGAGGAACGAAGCAATCTTCAGCCATGTCATGCTGAGCGAAGTCGAAGCATCTACATGTGGTACCCGTACAGATCCTTCGACTACGCTCAGGATGACAAAGGCTGCTCAGGATGTCAAAGTCCAAAGATTGCTTCGTCGTGCCTCCTCGCAATGACGTAAAGCTCCTCGCAATGACGAAAATTCAACCAAGTTTCTTATTTTTAGGTATTCTTTTTGTGCTATCAACATACAACACTTTAAGACACACATACAACCCTATAAGAAAAAAACATCGTTATGGAAACTTCAAACCAACCCCCTAAACAAGAAAAATCCATGTTCAAGAAAATCCTAGGATGGTTCTTTTTGGTATTATTCGCAGGAATTGCCATTGCCATCTTCTTTAAATATTTCTTTGTATTCGGCGAAGGTGTCAAATCCGGCGAATTAAACTACGCGGTCAAAAAAGGCAATATCTTCAAAACCTACGAAGGAAAACTCATCCAGGAAGGAATCAGGACCCAATCAACAGGCGCCGGTCTTTCCAGCAATGAATTTGAATTCTCCATTGCCAATGATTCCATTTACCAAATCCTGGAAAGCAATTCTGGAAAATCCTTCGACCTACACTATAAAGAGTACCACGGCGTTATTCCATGGCGTGGAAACACCCGCTATATCGTCGATAAAGTAGTCGAAATCCGCGAAGCAAAACCTAGAGGATTTTAGGTTTCTTCAATTTTTTTTAGGTAAAACGTTGCAAATATTGATTTCACACCCTATATTTGCGACGTACTTCAATAGTAGTACCCTAATCAATACCCTTCTCTGAATGGTCTTGATTTATAAAGAAGTGGCGAGAGACTGGCTCTATGACCCACTGGCAACCTTCAACGTGATTGAAAAGGTGCCAATTCCTGTCCGAAGCAATAATGCTTAGGAGCATATAAATGAAATAGACTATGACAATTACATCATCAAAATCTACATTTCAAGCTTGCTGTATAACGCGAATGCGTTAGTCGTCGGTATGTTTATACATTCCCTTTCTCAAAGGCAAAAGGGAAAAACATGACCATTTTAGACGACTACCGTAAGGACAGCCTTATGCCTGAAAAACCCATTAATTTTAATTTAAAACCAAAAAATCATGTCAGAAAATAAAAACTTTAAATTTGAAACCTTACAGGTTCATGCCGGCCAAGAAGTAGATCCTACTACCGGTTCAAGAGCTTTACCTATATACCAGACTTCATCATACGTATTTGAAAATGCAGAACATGGAGCCAATCTTTTTGCCTTAAAGCAGTTCGGAAATATCTATACCCGTATCATGAACCCAACCACCGATGCATTCGAAAAAAGAGTCGCAGCGTTGGAAGGAGGTGTTGCTGCATTAGCGGTGGCTTCTGGACAGGCAGCCCAATTCATCGCATTAACCAACATCCTGGAATCAGGAGATAATTTTGTGTCGGGTGCTAACCTATATGGAGGTACTTACAACCAATTCAAGGTTTCTTTCAAAAGATTAGGTATCGAAGCGAGATTTGCGGAGGATACCGATGCCGATAAGATCGAATCTTTGATCGACGATAAAACCAAAGCGATCTATGTAGAGACCATAGGTAACCCAAGCTATAACATTCCCGATTTTGAAAAAATTGTGGCTGTTGCCAAAAAACATGACCTTCCGTTGATCGTCGATAATACCTTTGGTGCAGGCGGTTATCTGTTCAAACCTTTGGAGCATGGTGCTAATATTGTAGTAGAATCCGCTACGAAATGGATCGGTGGACATGGAACTAGCATCGGCGGTGTGATCGTGGATGGTGGTAACTACAACTGGGGAAATGGAAAATTCAAGCAATTTTCTGAACCTTCCGAAGGCTACCATGGCTTGGTGTTCTCGGAGGTATTCGGTGAAAACGGTCCTTTCGGAAACATCCAATTTGCGATCCGTGCTCGTGTAGAAGGCCTTCGTGATTTTGGCCCTGCCCTATCTCCTTTCAATTCCTGGTTATTGGTGCAAGGATTAGAAACCCTTTCCCTACGTGTACAACGCCATGTGGACAATGCCTTAGAGATCGCCCAATGGTTGGATGCACATCCACAGGTGGAAAAAGTAAGCTATCCGGGATTGAAAAGCCACCCATACCATCAAAATGCTCAGAAATACCTGAAGAATGGTTATGGTGCCGTATTATCCTTCACCGTTAAAGGCGGCGTAGAGAAAGCCAATGAATTTATTGATTCCCTAGAGCTGATCAGCCATTTGGCAAACGTTGGGGATGCTAAATCATTGATCATCCATCCTGCGGCTACCACTCACCAACAATTGAGTGCTGAAGATCAGGTAAAAGCAGGTGTACAACCAGGTCAATTGCGTTTGTCGGTAGGTATTGAGCATATTGATGACATCAAAGCAGACTTGGAACAAGCATTTCAGAAGATTAAATAGATCCTAATAGGTCTTAGCGTAAGCATAAATTAGAGCACATGAGTCTTAAAATATTCGAATATGGACAGGAATTCCCACTGGAAAGTGGGAAGAAACTGCCAAATATTCAGATTGCTTATCATACTTATGGTGAGTTGAATGCCGACAAATCCAATGTTATTTGGGTTTGCCACGCATTGACGGCCAATTCTGATGTTTTTGATTGGTGGCCAGGATTATTCGGTGAAGAGGAACTATTCAATGACAAAGAATATTTCATTGTTTGCGCGAATGTGTTGGGATCTCATTATGGATCTACCAATCCCCTATCCATCAACCCTGAAACTTCGGAGCCCTATTACCTGGATTTCCCGCAGTTCACGATCCGGGATATCATCCATGGTCATGATCTGCTGGCAGCACATCTTGGTATTACCGAAATCAACACCTTGATCGGAGGCTCCCTTGGTGGGCAGCAGGTGCTCGAATGGGCAGCTTCCAAAACCATCAAGATCCATAACCTGATCGCCATAGGTACCAATGCCTTTTTCTCCCCTTGGGGAATCGCGTTCAATGAAAGCCAGCGATTGGCATTGACCGCCGACCCAAGTTTCTATGAGAAAAGGCCTGATGCCGGACTGAATGGCCTAAAGGCAGCCCGAAGTATGGCGCTGATATCCTACAGAACCTATAATGCTTATGGGGTGACCCAGGTGGAGTCAGACCATGATAAAACCGATCAATACAAGGCTTCTTCCTACCAATCCTATCAAGGCGATAAACTAGTGAAACGGTTCAATGCCCTGAGCTATTGGTATCTGACCAAGGCCATGGACAGCCATCATCTTGGTAGAAGCCGTGGAGCCGTAGAAGAGGTCTTACACGGGATCCAAGGTATCAACACCTTGGTGATCGGCATACCTTCTGATGTATTATTCCCTCCACAGGAGCAGGAATTCATCGCCAAAAATATCCCGAATGCAGAATATTATGAACTACATTCCTTTTTCGGGCATGACGGTTTCCTTATTGAGACCAAAACATTAACACAAGTCATTGGAAATTTCCTAGCAAAATATAATAGTAAAGCAGAACAATTAAATTTAATACAAGAAAATGAGTAAGAAACTGACCATCGGTATGTTCGGATTTGGAGTGGTGGGACAAGGGTTATACGATATCATCAAAACAAAAAACTTAAACCTGGAGATCAAGAAATTCGTGATCAAAAACGCAGATAAAAAAAGAACTCTACCTGCCGAATTGTTCAGTACAGATCCAAATGCGATTCTTGACGATCCAGAGATCAATACCGTCGTGGAATTGATCGATGATGCCGAAGCAGCATTTGAAATCACCAAACGTGCATTATCTTCAGGCAAAAATGTGGTATCGGCAAACAAGAAAATGATTGCTACCCATCTGGAGGAATTGACTGAAATCCAACAACAGCATGGTACATCCTTACTTTATGAAGGAGCGGTCTGCGGAAGTATCCCGATCATCAGAAACCTGGAAGAATATTACGACAACGAATTGCTGCATTCGGTAAGCGGTATTTTCAATGGTTCATCCAACTATATCCTTTCCAAGATCTTCAACGAGAACCAAAGCTATGATGCAGCCCTGAAAAAGGCGCAGGAATTAGGTTTTGCGGAAACCGACCCGACCTTGGATGTTGGTGGATTTGATCCAAAATACAAATTGGCGATTGTAGCTTCCCATGCCTATGGTGTTTACATCGATCCGGAATTGATCCTTAATTTAGGAATCGATAAATTGGGAAATGCCGATATCAAATATGCCCGTGAGAAAAACTATAAGATCAAATTGATCCCATTGGCTAAAGAAGTATCCAATAACGAAGTCGTACTATACGTATTGCCAAAATTCATTTCGAACAACAGCATGTTGTACAATGTGGAAAATGAGAACAATGGGGTGTTGGTAAAAGCGGCTTTTGCCGATGAGCAATTTTTCTACGGAAAAGGCGCTGGTGGCCACCCAACCGGTTCTGCAGTGCTTTCAGATATCGCAGCGCTTCGGTACGGCTACAAATACGAATACAAAAAACATTTAGAATCGCAAGAGGTAAGTTATACCACGAATTACGACATTAAGGTATATTTCCGTTATGAGGATGAAGATGTATTGGAAAACATCAGCTTTATCAACATATCTGAACGATTCTATAGTGATGAACATAAGTATGTGATCGGCACGATCAACATTCAGGAGATTATTGACAAACGATCATTGATCCATCAGGACGGGAATTTCCTAGCTGAAATTTTATAAGCCTATTTTCTTTCATGATGCATATTTTTTAGTATATTGTCGTATAAACTTAAAAAATAAGAAGTCATGAGAAAATGGAGTATGATGGGATTGCTCCAGGTAGTTAGTTTGGCATTATTTGCCCAAGAAGACACAACTACAGGAGAAGTTGTAGATAACGCATCACCTACAGCATTTGTGGTGATCGGCGTGATAATATTGATCGTTGTTATTTACGTGTTATATAGTCGACAAAAAAGGCGATATAACGATTAAAAATAAAAAAGGAAAAAAGCTGTATCCGAACCAATGGGTACAGCTTTTTTTGTGGTTATTGGCTTCGGACTGAAAGCATAGTGAAAGTAATGTAAAAGTATGCTTTTAGTAACCTAAGCATACTAAAACATGCTATAAGTATGCTGTAAACTTGATTTCAGAGCGAAAACAACCTTTTACCATACAAAAAAAGAGGCCTTATCAATTATTTGATAAGGCCTCTTCCTTAGTATTATTTACCGATATTGAATAGCTCCCGATTAGTCTCTTTTCAAACCGTATTTTTCAATCTTACTGTATAAATGACTTCTCTGTATATCCAGATCGTCGGCTGTTTTGGATACATTCCAATTGTTCTTCTCCAATTTATATTTGATGAATTCACATTCCGAATAATCTTTGAAATCCTGGAAAGAAGTGAATTGCTCCAGGTCAAAACCTTTGGCCGTTGCTGTATCATTTCCAGTAATGGATTTTGCCGATACCGGGCCTCCTGGGTTCGCAAATGTCAATACATCATCTTCCGTGATTTTCTTATCACAAAGAATGATCAACCTTTCGATCATATTGCGCAGCTCACGGATGTTACCTGTCCAAGGAAGGGATTGCAATGCCAGCATCGCATCTGGTGTAAAGGTTTTCACCGGCATGCTGTATTCTGCGCAGATTTCCTCACAGAACGAGTTTGCAAGCGTAGGAATATCATCCTTACGTTCTGCCAATGAAGGCACATGGATCAAGATCACACTTAAACGGTGGTACAAGTCCATACGGAAATTACCATCTTCGATTTCTTTCAACAGATCCTTATTGGTTGCGGCAATGACACGTACATTCACGTCGATTTCCTTTTCGCCACCAACACGGGTTATTTTGTTTTCCTGCAGCGCACGAAGTACTTTCGCCTGCGCTGAAAGGCTCATGTCCCCTATCTCGTCCAAAAAAAGCGTTCCGTTATTGGCTTGCTCAAATTTTCCGATACGTTGTTTTACCGCCGAGGTGAATGATCCTTTCTCATGCCCGAACAATTCGGATTCGATCAGTTCTGAAGGGATCGCCGCACAGTTCACCTCTACCAAAGTAGAGCTGGAGCGGGTCGACTTTTCGTGCAACCAACGCGCCACCAATTCTTTACCAGCACCGTTGGCACCGGTAATTAATACACGAGCTTCTGTTGGAGCAACTTTATCGATCGTTTCCTTGATCAAACTGATTCCAGAAGAATCCCCTAGGATTTCTTTGGTTTTGGAAAACTTCCGTTTTAGGACTTTGGTTTCCTTTACCAAGGATCCTTTTTCGAGTGCGTTACGAACAGTGATCAACAAACGGTTCAGATCCAAGGGTTTTTCCAAGAAATCAAAAGCGCCTTTACGGGCTGCTTCTACCGCTGTTTCGATCGTACCGTGACCAGAGATCATGATGAACGGGATATCAGAGAATTCTTTGGCAGCGGTCAACACTTCCATTCCATCCATCTTGTTCATCTTGATATCGCATAGTACAAGATCGATCTTCTCCTTTTTAAGGATTTTCAGACCATCTTCACCATTATCGACATCAAGTACTTTGTAGTCTTCATATTCTAGGATATCACGAAGGGAACTTCGGATAGGGCGTTCATCATCGATGATTAAAACTGTAGTCATATAAAATGTTCCTATTTTTCTAGGCTGCGATAATTTAACAAATAAAGTAAAAAGAAGCAAACTTTATAAGCCGGGTTCTGTATCCCCGAGGGGATTTCTATCATTTATCTAGGATTATGCTCGCGCATAACCTCCATCAACCTACCCATTGTGAGGTCCCGAAGGAAGAAAACGAGCAGCTTTCGATTCTCACAACCTATTTGGTTTTTCAACACACGAGGTTTACCGAGATGTATGTTACCATACAAATCCGTGAGCTCTTACCTCACGTTTTCACCCTTACCATGTTGCCATGGCGGTATCATTTCTGTGGCACTTGCTGTCTACCCGGAGGCATCCTTCCTGTTAGGAAGCGTGTTGCTCTGTGTTGCCCGGACTTTCCTCTCGCCTTATTCGATAAAGGCCAGCGATAGAACGAGTTTGCTTCAAGCTGCAAAACTACGAAAAAAACAATTTAATATCGGCAAAACGAAATACTATATCGTTGTTGTTATAACTTATAATTATTTGAAAGTTTTTTGTTTTCTATTGTAGCGAAATGAATTTTAGTTTCGTCATAGGAGAAACATTTATGCGCAACATGTTTATTTTATTCATTCACAAATTAATTTTAATAAATAATATATGAAAACTATTTCTTACTTAAAGA
Organism: Sphingobacterium sp. 1.A.4; assembly: GCF_002734245.1. NCBI lineage: Bacteria > Pseudomonadati > Bacteroidota > Sphingobacteriia > Sphingobacteriales > Sphingobacteriaceae > Sphingobacterium > Sphingobacterium sp. 1.A.4. The sequence continues at coordinate 9,957 of NZ_PEAZ01000056.1, read as the reverse complement.
TTGCTACAGCGATTGCCCTTATTTCATTCAGCACTTCATGCAAAAAGAAAAAAACTGAGCCTAATCCAGTAAGTATCGCTTACAAAATCACGACTGCATCGAAAGAAAAGATTAAAATGACCAATCTTTCCGTAACCAGTACAAAAGGAAAAGACTCAGTGATCACAGCTGCACTGGATGTTCCTAAAACCGTGGCTACTAGACGTGCTATGCCAGGAAAAGGCTATACGGTAGCGTTGAAGACAAAGATCGATAAACCAGCAAAAATTACCTTGGAGATCCTAGTAAACAATAAAGTAGTAAAAACTTCCAAAGACATCGATGTTAAGGATATCAGCAAGGAAGTTAAATTAGAACATAAGTTTTAAGTTGATAGATGCGCTATATGAATATATAAATTTTTAGAACTCTCTTTTTACCCTAGTTAACCATAGCTCCAAATCGAGCTATGGTTTTTTTGTTAACAAATAAATAATATTAACATATTAATCATTAACTTTCTCCTAACAATATATTTTTACTTTTGCTGAATAGATCAATATTAACTGTCATTGGATGAATCGGATAAAGCTTCTCTATCGGTTAAACAAAACCAGCTTGAGCATTTTTTTCGTTTGGTATGTGCTCATTAGTGTAATTGTCTTTTCAACCCCACGTATCAGTTCGTTCCAATGGATCAACTCCATGAACCACCAGATACTGGATTATTTTTTCAGTTTGCTCACCCAATTCGGTGATGGCATTTTCGTGATGCTCGTGGCGGTACTATTCTTTTTTCTAAGATCAAGAAAGATTGGTATTGCCATTGCTGCCAGCTATATTGGTTCCGGATTGATCTGTTCGGTACTAAAAAGATCTTTTCAGGCGCATCGTCCGGCTTTTTTTCTTAAAGAAGACCCCAGCTTCCATTCCCTATCCTGGCTACCCTTATCCCATCATAATGCCTTTCCATCTGGACATACCACCTCAGCCTTTGCCTTAGCTTTTACCTTAATGCTATTCAGCAAGGATAAAAGGCTGGCCATGATGGCTATGGTTCTGGCTTGCCTGACGGGGTATTCAAGGGTTTACTTGGGTCAGCATTTTTTGGATGATGTGTGGTTTGGATCCATCCATGGAGCAGGCTTTTCTTGTCTGTATTTTCTGATGTATTCCTATTTCGGCGAGAAAAAACTAAGCCGAAGCCAACTCTTTCCCCCTTCATTTAAGATATAACCATGTGGAAACTATTCATTAGCCTGTTAAAATTTGGCCTTGTTGGGTTATTGGGAATGGGGATCGACTTTGGAATAACCTGGCTGCTGAAAGAAAAATTAAACACGAATAAATTCTTTGCCAATGCCTGCGGTTTTTATTGCGCAGTGGTCAGCAATTATTGCCTGAACCGCATCTGGACCTTTTCCAACAACAATCCACAGATTGCCAAACAGTTCCTCCAATACGCACTTTTCAGTATCATTGGCTTGGGTATAAATACACTCATCATATACCTCTGCAGTACCAAATGGAAAATCAATTTCTATTTGGCAAAGGTATTTGCGATTGGAATTGTTTTTCTCTGGAACTTCTCCATCAACCATTTAATCACATTTGGACATGGATAAGGCATTCCACATCAAATTACGTTGGCTGATTTTACTGAGTACTTTGGTACGGATCCTATTTGCTAACCTGTTGGAGTTGGGTAATGATGAGGTCTATTATTATACCTATGCCCTACAGCCTGATTGGAACCATTTCGACCATCCACCAATGATCGGGTTCCTGATCAAATTCTTCACCTTGAACCTGCACTGGGTAAACACCTTCTCCATGCGATTGGGAGCTATATTCCTGGCTGCCCTTAATACCTGGATCATTGCCTGCATTGTCAGGAGGATCGCGAATGATCGCGCAGCTTTTATAGCAGCGATCTTATTTACCGCATCGATCTATTCCAGCATTATTTCTGGGATTTTCATCCTTCCAGATTCGATCTGCAATACCTTTTGGTTGGCCGCACTATACTGTATGGTACTGATCGTAAAACCAAAAGACAAAAAAGAACAGACTGAGGCGCTTCTTTTTCTTGGCATTTGGATCGGTTTAGCATGTATGAGTAAGGTCCATGGCATTTTTCTCTGGTTAGGTTTCTTGGCGTATCTATTCTTCCATCAACGGTCTTTATTGAAAAATTGGGCTTTTTATGTTTCCTTGATCATCAGTGGTCTGATTATTTCCCCTATCGTGCTTTGGAATATTCAACATGATTTTATCACTTGGCGCTTTCATGGTGAACGGGTAAGTTTATTGGATGCAGGAATACAGATACACTTTTTCCTACAGGCTTTTTTTGGTCAAGTATTATACAATAATCCACTTTTATGCCTTATTTACGCCTATTTAGCCCTTGCAGTAATCAAAAACTGGAAATACCATACTCAGCATTGTAGGAAAGAAATTGCGGTGATACTCTATTGTGGCCTACCGATTATATTCATAGCCAGCTTTATCTCTCTTTTTAAACAAGTGCTCCCCCATTGGAGCGGTGCAGGCTTCTTTTCGATCATGATCTTAGCTGCCGTTTGGATCGACCAGGAATTGAGCTTGGAAAAGATTCGAACAGTGCGTAAAGTGTTCAATTGGATGCTGTTCTTTACACTGGGATTCATGATCCTAGCCGTATGCATTATTCATTTTTATCCAGGCAACCCAATCGGTATTAAAAGCGGTAATGAACTTGGCAAGGAGGATGTTTCCATCGAAATGATAGGTTGGGAGCAATTTGCCAAGGAATTTGAAAAAATCCGCTCGGAAGATCTGGAACAAAAGAGGATGCAGGAAAATGACCCCATCTTGGTCAATAAATGGTTCCCTGCTGGACATATCCTATTTTATGTGGCTAGGTCCTTGGAAATTCCTTTGCTTGGGGAAGGAAAACTACATGACCTGCATAAATTCGCGTGGCTGAACAACATGGCAAACCCTATACAGATTGCTGATGACGCCTATTATATCAGTCCTTCCAACAATCATGTAGAACCCTATGAGATATAAGGGGAAGATTTTGAATCGATTAATCTAAGAAAGATAATCCAACAGAAAAGAGCTGGAGTTGTGGTAAGGAAATGGTACATCTACCATCTTAAAGGAGCAAAACGAGTATTAGGCGCAGATCTTATTAAAGATCATTTGCGATAGCATACCCTGCTGCCCAAGCCCATTGGAAATTATAACCGCCCAACCAACCGGTAATATCGACGGCTTCGCCACCAAAGTAAAGTCCTGGAACCGTTTTAGCAGACAAGGTTTTCGGGTTCAGTTCTTGTGTACTCACCCCTCCACGCATGACCTCCGCCTTATCGTAGCCTTTATCGCCTGCAGGCTTGACCTTGAACTTATGAATGGTATCTACGATGAGTTTTGCATCATTTTTACCTAGGGAGGCTATCTTCACCGTAGTGGGTAAGAATTTTCCGAATGCTTCAACGGTTCTCTTGGTGAAATAATCATTCATCAGCTGTGCAATGGTCCTTCTTCCTCCCTGCTCCCTTTCCTGCTTAATGAGGGTATCCATTTTGAATTTCGGCAATAAATCGATGCTGAAGGTTTCCCCAGGTCTCCAATAGGAAGAAATCTGTAGAATAGCCGGTCCACTCAGACCCCAATGGGTAAATAGGATATTTTCTTCAAAGCTGATCTTTTCATTATATACTTTAGAAAAGATGGAATTTCCGGCCAAAGAGGCATACCAGTCGGCATCCTTTCCGGTGATGGTCAAAGGCACTAAGGCTGGCGCTGTAGGTACAATTCCCAATCCGAATTTTCTCGCTATGCGTAATGCAAAATCGGAAGCTCCCAATTTAGCAACCGGTAGACCTCCAGAGGCCATCACGACCTTGGGGCTGTGTATCTTTTGGGTTTTCCCATCCTTCACAAAGGTTATTTCAAAACCTCCTTCTGTTTTTTCGACATCCTTCACTTCGGTATTCAACCAGATATCCTGCTTGGTTTCAAACATCAATTTGCTAAAAACCGCTACGATATCCTTTGCCTTATTACTTTTGGGAAAAAGTTGTCCCAATGTCTTTTCTTCCCCTTGAATGCCTCCGAAATTCTCAAAGAAATTTTGGGTATCTTCAACAGTCCATTGGGAGAAAACCGCATGCAGAAATGCCGGGTTCTCCGAAACAAAATTTTCAGGTTGGGTATATAGATTCGTAAAATTACAACGTCCACCGCCAGAGATCAGGATTTTCGCTCCAGGCTTATCGTTCCTTTCCAATAGTAAGGTTTTTTTACCCAGCAGCCCTGCCTGTGCGGCACACATCAATCCGCAGGCACCAGCTCCTATGATAATGGCGTCGTAATTCTTCATCTTAAGAAATCAATTCTCCAGCAAGGGAAACTACGCGTTGCTCTGTCCAAGATAGTTCAGCTAGTTCCAAGATCCGGATCACATCCCTAGCCTGTTCTGGTTTAACGAACAACTCTTCTTCTCCTTTTAATGTAGCCACTATATTTTTATAGAAATCCTCTCCAGAACCCTTCTCTGACGGAATGATCTCTTCGATATCCGTACCGTTTTCCAGGATGGCTAATTTTCCATAGATCTCCGGGTTTTCTGTTCCCCAATCCGCAACATCTGCAGGTCGCTTACCTGCGCGCAACAGTTCTTCCTGTGGATCTACACCCCATTTTACAAAAGAACCGTTCGTACCGTATAAGGCAAATCTTGCTGTTGGGATTTTCGCTAGCATCTGTCCTTTTAAGGAAACTTTGACTTGGGGATAATGCAGGATAAATTCAAAATCATCAACGGCTTTAGCACAGTCTCGTTGCACCCTTAAATCAGCATAGATCGCCGTCGGATGTCCAAAGATCTGTAGGGCTTGATCGATCAAGTGTGCACCCAGGTCATAGTGTATACCCGAACCAGGGAGGTTTTCTTCGCGCCAGGCTCCGGCTCTTAAAAAATTGCGGAACCGATCAAATCTTGCTTCATAGTTTGTTAAACGCCCCAATCTTCCATCTTCAATAAGTTTCTTAACGGTTTTAAAATCAGAATGGAACCTCGCGTTGTGATGGACAGAAAGCAAGAGGTTCTTACTTTTTGCCAATGCGATCAGTTCATCGGCCTCGGATGCATAATTCGTGAATGGCTTTTCTACCACCACATGCTTTCCGGCTTCTAATGCAGCTTTCGCAAACGAAAAATGCACATCATTTGAAGTGGCGATGACGACCAGATCTACCGCTGGATCTTCGAAAATATCTTCTGCTTTCTGAACGGCAATGGCATCCGGATATCTTTCAGCCAACATTTCCTGTTGTTCAAATTTCCTAGCTGTTACCTTATATAATTCCAGATCAGGATTTTCTGAGATAAATGGCGCATGGAATACATGTCCACCAATAGAAAACCCGATCAGTCCAACTTTGATCTTCCCCATGCTTACATTCTTTCAGGAACCTGAATTCCTAATAAGTTCATACTCTTTGCAATGATTTTTGCCGCAGCAGCGGACAATTGCAGACGGAAGGTTCTTACGGTTTCATCCTCCGCCTTGATAATACTTTCTTCGTGGTAGAATTTGTTGTATAATTTAGCGACCTCATAAGCATAATTCGCTAATTGAGCGGGGCTGAATTCCTTTGCTGAGGCTTCAATGACTCCTGGAAATCCGGCCAATGCCTGGATCAGATCCCGTTCGTAACTGGATATCTTTTCCGGTTGTACGGCAGTGCCTTCCTTAAAATCTCCTTTTCTCAAAACAGATTTGATACGAGCGTGGGTATATTGAATAAATGGACCTGTGTGTCCTTGGAAATCTACGGTTTCGTTCGGATCAAACAATAGCCTTTTTTTAGGGTCAACCTTCAACAGGAAATATTTCAATGCCCCCATACCGATGGTATTGTATAAGGCTTCCTTTTCCTCTTCATTGAATCCTTCGGTCTTACCGAGTTCTTCGGTTCTGGTTTTTGCCGTGGCAAACATTTCCTGCATTAGGTCGTCTGCATCCACAACCGTACCTTCTCTGGATTTCATTTTACCCGTTGGAAGATCCACCATGCCGTAGGAAAGATGGAAAAGTCCATCCGCCCAAGATTTACCCAATTTTTTCAAGATCTGGAACAATACCTTGAAATGGTAATCCTGCTCATTGCCCACCACAAAAATAGAATCATCCATCTTGAATTCATCGTATTTCAGCTGGGCTGTCCCCAAATCCTGGGTGATGTATACAGAGGTACCATCTCCACGCAAAACAAGTTTTTCATCAAGGCCTTCAGCGGTCAGGTCGATCCAAACGGAATTGTCTTTTTTTTTATAGAAAACACCCGAATCCAATCCTTCCTGAATAATATCTTTTCCTAATAAATAGGTATCTGATTCGTAATAGAATTTATCGAAATCAACCCCTAAGGTTTTGTAAGTCTGATCAAAACCTTCATATACCCAAGCGTTCATGGTTTTCCAAAGGTTGATCACTTCCTCATCACCGGCTTCCCATTTCAACAACATGGCCTGCGCTTCCTTGATCAATGGTGCATTCTTTTTGGCTTCCTCTTCGGTCTGCCCTTCGGCTTTCAAGGCATCAATTTCCTGCTTATACGCTTTATCGAAAACTACATAGTATTTACCGACCAAATGATCGCCCTTCATTCCGGTTGAAGCAGGGGTTTCCCCTTCTCCAAACTTCTGCCAAGCAAGCATGGATTTACAGATATGGATCCCTCTATCGTTAACCAGATTTGCTTTGATCACATCATAGCCATATGCTTTTAGGATTTCAGCTACCGAATAGCCCAAGAGGTTGTTACGCACATGCCCTAAGTGTAGGGGTTTATTGGTGTTTGGTGAAGAATATTCCACAATCAAACGTTTTCCATTGGCTGGAAATACAGCAAAATCCTTATGTGCAATTTCATCATTCAATACCTCTATCCAGTATTGGTCAGTGAAGCTCAGGTTCAAAAACCCTTTGATTACGTTGTAGGATTCAATCTCCGGAATCTGCTCCTGAAGGTAAGCACCGATCTCCTGCCCTGTTACTTCCGGCGATTTTTTGGAGAATCGGGTTATAGGAAATACAACCAAGGTAATTTGTCCTTCAAATTCCTTTCTGGTTTCCTGTAATGCAAGCTGTGAAGCTGGGATATCTGAACTATAAAGTGATTTAACTGCTTCTACAGACTTTTCAATAAGCAGTTCTTGGATTGATTTTGCCATGTAAATATTTCGTAATATTCTTAACCTTCTGATAATGAATTCAAAAAATAACACTCAGATTATTCATGTATTCGTTATGAAAGCATATCTTTGCCAAAAATAATAAAAAATGCAGAGCTATCAGGAATTTCTTGACTTAAGTGTTGGTTTTCCACAAGACGGATTCGAAATTATCGAAGACGAATTGTACTTCCACGATTTGAATTTGATGGAAATGATAGAAACGTATGGCACGCCCCTACGTTTTACTTATCTACCTATTATTAGTAAAAAGATCCAACAAGCGAAGATTCTGTTTCAAACAGCCATGTTGAAATACAATTACCGTGGGTCCTATAAGTACTGCTATTGTACGAAATCATCTCATTTCAAACATATTGTAGAGGAAGCGTTAAAGAACGATATTCACTTAGAAACCTCGTCGGCATTTGATATGCCTATGATCGATGCCTTGGAAAGACAGGGAAAGGTGACGAAGGATATTACCGTAATCTGTAATGGCTTCAAAACTTACCAATACAAGCAGTATATCGTGGATATGTTGCATGATGGTTTCCATAATATTATTCCGGTATTGGATAATAAAGAGGAATTCAACATGTACGATGATGAGATCGAATTGACAGAGCCATGTAATTTGGGTATCCGTATTGCCGCAGAAGAGCAACCGGATTCTCAATTCTATACCTCGAGATTAGGTATCCGTATGGAAGACGTCATTGATTTTTACAACAGCAAGATTGCAGAGAACCCTTACTTCAAAGTAAAGTTGCTTCATTTCTTTATCAATTCCGGTATTTCTGATACGCCGTACTATTGGAATGAGTTGGAGAAATATGTAACCCTTTATTGTAAGTTCAAAAAGATCAATCCAGACCTTGATACATTGGATATTGGTGGCGGAATGCCATTCAAAGATTCATTGGTACATGATTTTGATTACGAATACATGGTAAACGAGATCGTGAACCGTATTAAACAGATCTGTGCACATCACGAAGTAGTGGAACCGGATATCATTACCGAATTTGGAAAATACACCGTAGCAGAAGCTTCTGGGATATTGTATAAGGTATTGGGCCGTAAGCAACAGAATGACCGTGAAAAATGGTTGATGTTGGATGGTTCTTTTATCACCAACCTTCCGGATGTATGGGCATTGAACCAAAAATACATCTTATTGCCGATCAACAATTGGGATTCGGAATATGAACGTGTCAATTTAGGTGGTATCACCTGTGATGGCCAAGATTACTACAATCAAGAGGCCCACATGAACTCCGTGTTTATGCCGAAGACCAGAAAGGTGCAATACCTTGGTTTCTTCCATACTGGAGCTTACCAAGAGGTATTAAGTGGGTATGGTGGTATTCATCATTGCCTGTTGCCATCTCCAAAGCACGTGTTGATCCGTAGAAACAGGGATGAAACGTTCAACTACGAAGTGTTTGGGGAAGAACAGAATTCTAAACAAGTCATGAAACTATTAGGTTATCAATAACCTTTAATAACATCCATAAAAAAAAGCCTTAACGATATGTTAAGGCTTTTTTCATGAAGGGAATTCGAGGTTAATTATTCAAATGAACAATTGTTCTTTGAACTGATCGGAATTTAAACTGCTTTAGCAAAGCTTTCGTAATGGCATATAATAAACCCCAAAAACCCTATTCTTTAATATTATCTATGATTTCATTAATCGATAACCATGAATGTTGCAATATCCTCGCGGATATGCACCGGTAGCATCATAAAGATTTCCTTTTTTAGGATGAGGTTCTCTTGACGTGAATCAGCTGGATTTTCTTCAATGCTTACGATTGATTCAAACCCTTCGTTCAACCATCTACCCTCTCCTATTAAGTAATCGTTGTATTTAGCATTTAAGGCTTTTAACGCGCCTAGGATTTCGTTCGAATTTGATGTATAACTATTAACCATATTATTCTGTTTCACTATTACATTTAACGCCAAAGTTCGATTATTGTTATAATCAAGATGTTAATTTATTATTATAGTATTGGTAATTATGGCAAAAAAAGGTTTAAGTCCGGTCGAGTTGACCAATTCTTTATTTAAATAATCAAATAACTAGGACCTATTTATCCATTAATATACTATAAACGAAACAGTTGAGCTAAATCTTCTCTTATTGCTGCTGGAAGCATATTGAATACTTCCATTTTTATTCGAATAAGCTGCTTGTCATTATCTTTGGGATCTTGGTTTATAGAAACAATGGATTTGAATCCTCCGATGAGCCACCTACCATCTCTGCGTAAATAGTCTTGATATTTAATATCAAAGATTTCCAACTCCTCTAGTAAAGAGTCGGTTTTATTAGAAAAATTTGTTAACATATTGGTTTTTAGTGAATAAAATTTTACAATTATACAATATTATTAGGCTAGAAAAACATTCATCAAAAAAAATATTTTTTTCTTTCAGTAGCGTCCTAAACGATGGAAAAAATGGCGGTGGATTTATATAGCAGGGAATGCTATATTTATTTCGCTAAAAAAACCTCCATCGCCATGGTAAATATAAACGTATTTTCCCAGATTTTGGGTCTAATCGATCGAGACATTTTTGGCAGATTGGTTCAACAATACCAATCCGACAAGCATCATAAGGGCATCAACAGCTGGACACATTTTGTGAGCATGCTATTCTGCCATTTATCCTCTGCGGATTCGGTTCGGGACATTTCTAATGGACTCCGCAGCACTACTGGCAACATG